>CAZEWY010000068.1:0-15434 GCA_964515945.1 uncultured Cellvibrionaceae bacterium | reverse complement strand
CGGCGGCTTTCATCTTCGGTAGTTATCGCGGACTTGACAGGATTATTTATTGGCATGAATTTTTGCAATAGAAAAATAATTATTCTAAAACTAGTGGTATGGAATCGACAGATCGGGAAATGTTTTTTGAAGATGATGTGAAATACTGACGACCGAGTCTTACCTACTTTTTCTCATATAAGGTGTTCACCATGGAAATGTCCATCACCACGCCCGCGCTTTTATTCCCGGCAATTTCTCTGCTGTTACTCGCTTACACCAATCGTTTTGTTGTTCTGACCAATGTGATCCGTCAGTTTAATAATCCCGACCTGGTAACCGTCCGTCGTCAGGTTGAAAGCCTGCGTCAGCGACTTTTTATCATACGCATGATGCAGGTTTTCGGAGTGCTGTCATTCGTGCTCTGCACTCTGGCCATGTTTGCATTATTTCTGCACTGGATCTGGCTGGGAAAGGTTTTCTTTGGTGGCAGTCTTTTACTGTTGGTGATTTCCCTGCTGTTTTCTCTGTACGAAGTGCAGGTATCCACCAATGCTATCAGCATTGAACTGGAAAAATTTCGTGGGTGATGAGTGATGAGGATGAGAAAAATTAATCTTTTCCTCTTGACTCGCTTGCGCGGGCACCAGTATTTTTCCAATCACCAATCACCAATCACCAATCACCAATCACCAATCACCGTTCCTAAAGAATCAACACCGCTCTTAAATCATTGACATTGGTCCGGGTCGGGCCGGTGATCAACAGGCGATTCAGTGCCTGGAAATAGGCGTAGCCATCATTGTTGGCAAGCATGGCGTCCAGGTCCAGTCCCAAGGCAATGGCCCTTTGGAAATCCTCCGGTGCCAGTATGGCGCCCGCGTTGTCTTCGGAGCCGTCTATGCCGTCGGTGTCCGCGGCGAGGGCATAGATACCGGCTTGTCCTTTCAGGCTTCGCGCGAGACTCATGAGAAACTCGGTGTTGCGTCCGCCGCGACCGTTTCCGGTGACGGTTACCGTGGTTTCACCGCCGGACAAAATGACGCAGGAAGGTTTGATGGGCTCACCGGTTTTGGTGATGGACTGGGCGATTGCCGCGTGAACCTTGGCGACCTCCCTGGATTCACCCTCCATGGTGTCGCCCAGCATAAGTGGCGCCACGCCGCGCGATTGTGCGTAGGCGGCTGCGGCATCAAGGGCATCGTGGGGGGTGGCTATCACCGTATAAGGCGTGGTGCTGGGCGGCAAGTCGGCAGCTTTGGGAGTTTCTGATTCCGGTGAGTTAAGCCAGGCTTCGACTTCCGTGGGTACATCTATCTGGTGACGCCGCAAAATCGCAAGGGCCTGGTCGCGGGTGGTGGGATCGGCGACAGACGGCCCCGAGGCGATGACCGTGGGGTCGTCGCCCGCCACGTCGGAGATGGCAAAGGTCAGCAGTTTTGCCGGTTTGCAGGCCAGCGCCAGACGACCGCCCTTGATGGCGGACAGATGCTTGCGCACGCAATTGATCTCATGGATGGTGGCGCCGGACTTCAATAAAGCGGCACTGATGTGCTGCTTTTGTTCCAGGGTCACGCCTGGTGCGGGCAGCGCCAGAAGGGATGAACCCCCGCCGGAAAGCAGAAATATAACCGTGTCGTCTTCGGTCAGATTGGCCACCATGTCGAGTATGCGACTTGCACTTTGCTGGCTGGCTGCATCGGGTATTGGATGGGCGGCCTCAACCACCTCAATATACTCGCAGGGAGCCCCATGACCATAGGGCGTCACCACCAGGCCACTGACAGGTCCCTCCCAGGCAGCTTCGAATGCGGCAGCCATAGAAGCGGCGGCCTTGCCCGCGCCTATGACAATGGCCCGTCCCTGGCGGTCCCGGGGAAGGTGTTGTTGCAGGCGGTGCTCGGGGTGGGCTGCCTCTACGGCCTTTTGAAATAAAACCTGCAAAAACTCGATGGAGGTTTGCATTTAAGAGTGCCTCTATGGTGCACGCGTTATCGCAGTGCCTTGTGCCGAATTGATGCTCGGCAGCTGTCAGGGGCTGAGGGGGGTGCGGAACCAGCCGTGCCGAACCATGGATGCCTGCGCTACAGATAGATAGACGCAGGCCTGATCCTGTGTGGCCGTGGGGCGATGGATATCTCCCTCATCTTTCACCACGAAATCGCCGGGTGAATACAAGCCTACCGCATCCGAAAAGTTGCCGCTGAGAACAAGCGTAACTTCCAGCCCGCGGTGGCCATGATTGGCGACTTTACCACCCGCTGCAATGTGATAAAAGGCGATTTGGTCGGCCCCCTGTCCGACGTTAATACGGGCAATGCGCAAAGACGGCGTCACTCTGTTCCAGGTCAGCTGTCCGTCCCGTGGCAGCAGCGCGCGTAGAACTCGGGGCAGTGGTGCAGCGAGCAGATCTTCGGAGCAGCGGGTACTTGCGCTCCGTCTTTTGCCGGTAGGGCGGGCAGGTTCTTTTTCTTTGTCGGTTGCCTTCGCAGGCAACCGCACTGGACGCGGGTTGTCTGACCGCTGCTCGATCTTTCCCATCAAACGCCGAAACGCTTCCGGCGACGGTTTCTCTTCCGGGACTGACTCTAACAAGGCGCCGCCAATATCATTCAGATCATAGGCCTTCTGCCGGCACAAGGTACACATTTGCAGGTGCGCGGCTATGCTGATACTCATGGGCCAGGTGTGGGCGCCGGCGGCATGGGCCAACAGCATACTGCCGCTTGGGTGATGCCTGACCACGCCGCGCTTACCTCCTTACGTCTGTCTGAAGCTTTTTCAGCGCCAGTTGCACACGTGAAGTGATGGCATCCAACGGCAACCCCATATCCGTGGAGATTTCCTTGGGGGATTTCGCCTCCATATAGATTTTCTTGATGACGTGGAATTGTTCCACCGGCAATTTTTGCAAGCTGTGATTGATCGACTCCTGATCCCGGGGAGGTTGCAGGAATACGAACGGCTGACTTTCGGTGGTGTCATCCCAGATATCATCGACCTTGACGTTTCCGCGGGACGAGTCACGCCGTGTGATGTCGATTCGGCAGTTTCGCATCACGGTAAAAATCCAGGTGCTGGCGGAAGCCCTATGGGATTCGAAATAGGGCGCCTTTTCCCAGACTTTGAACATGACTTCCTGCACCAGTTCCTCGGCGGTTTCAGAAGACACGATCAAATTGGGACGGCTGAGGCAAAAGCCTTTGATCAAAGGTGAGAAATGGTTGAACAGGTTTTCAAATGCCATACGGTCACGCTGTTTACCAACGCGTAACAATAGCCGGCTCCAGTTGTCGTCTCGCTTACGAGTGAGTTGCATCGTGCACCCAATGAGATTTGATTCAAGGCACCTGAGGGCACCCTTGGCAATTGCGTCTTGATCAGAGGTTCCTTAACAGTCAGATCGTAACCGGCGCCGTTTTACTGCATTTTAATTGCGGAAATTAGTTCACACGCGATAAATCGCCAAGCAGGTCGCTTTCTGTGTGAAAAGGTCGAGCGGGAAAGGCACTTAGTTCATCGTTGCTTGTCTGAAGCTGGTTCGACGCCAGAGGAAGCAAATGGATTAAACCTGATAGAGACGGTGGGGTGGAGGCGAGGTGAGAGTCTTGGGAATAGGCAAGCACCCGCAGAGATTTGACCCTCTACAAGTGCTTGAACCAGCCGCATCCATTCGGCCGTTCCGCGAATCGCATCGCGAGAAGCTGGGGTAAGTTCCTTGAAGCGTCATCCTTGACGCAATGGCATCCCTGCAATCATTCATTACAATGCTTCCCTGCGTACAACGATCCCTCTAAATCCATTTACAGCATGGCCAGATGCAGTCCCGGGCTTTGATACCCATGGGTCGCTCCGGCACTCGGTGGTTCCATCCACAGGCGGCGGTGTTTTATGTCTATCCTTCGTGACCTAATAACGTCCCAAGCCTTGGCATCCATTTCGGCTACGGATTATTCTTATATCCTGTCCGTTGGGTTTCCGCCAGGCTTCCAGACTCCGACTTCCCGTACGGGTTTGAAAGCAGGCGCATCCATTGACCTTACATGGCCTTGAGTACTTCCCTGGTGACTTCCTTGTTGGGGAGTATTTTGCTATTTGCGCTGGAGGTTGAATAGTGGCGATTGGCTGAAAACCTTGTAGGAAATTGACTACAACGGCTGTAAGCCGCAAGCCCAGCGGGGGACAAAGGGATTACCAGCGGAACTTGTTGAAATTTTCCGGATTGGCCCAGAAGCGTGCATTGTTCCAGCTGCGTTTATGGTTGTAGGAGCCGATATCGTAGGTATAGGAGCGCATGCCCGCCGGTGCCGGGGAATCGTCATCTCCCCTGAAACCCAATGCAGTCAAGGTCTGTAGTGGCCAGTCGGCATCCTCAGGCAGCAATAGCCAGATACGCTTGACCAGGCAGTTGCGCATATAGCCGAGGAGCCGCTGCTGAGTGGCCGAGGCTGTGTCAGGAATGTCGTGGACTATGGCCAGATCGACCATGGTGGAAGAATTGATGATGTCTTGGGGTGGCAGGCAATGATAATCAATGCCGGCGTGCTGACAAAGTGAGGCCAGATTGTTCCAGGGTGCATTGCTGCATTCAAGTAGCGATGCGGGCTGAACACGCTGAAGGTATGCGATTATTGCCGGGTCCACGCGGATCACCTGGTTAGCGAACACTGTAGGGTTAGCCGCGTAGTGGTGTAACCCGACATTGACCGTATCCATGGCGGTTGTGGAATTGTTCGGTTACGACACTCGCGGAGCTCACGTCTAACCCGACCTATGGGAGGGTGGCGGGTCCGACAGACTCCTAGTGTACCGTCTTGCGTGGCAGCACCAGTTCCTCCTCCTTGCCATCCTGGGTTTGAGCTTGGGCTTTCAGCGAGTTCTGCAAAAGTTTGCTGAGATAAGCGACGCTTTTGTCCAGATCCTGCACGGCGGCCATCAACTGGTCGACGTCCTTGGCCGAAAGCGCTTTGTTGTGCTTTGAAGTTCCCATGGTTTTATCCCAATAGGTTTATTGTTGATGGATAAAAATGGCCCCTTGGAGGGTCGCGAGTGGAACTGCCTCGGCTCCACTCGCTGCTCCTGATCCCTGAAACTGCCCCGGAAATTGCTGCTAGTCCCAGGAAAGGGCGCCGCCCGTCTGATACTCAATAACGCGGGTTTCAAAAAAGTTCTTTTCCTTGCGCAAGTCCATGATTTCGCTCATCCACGGGAAGGGATTCTGCGCGCCGGGGAAAGCTTCGCCCAGGCCCAATTGTGCAAGGCGTCTATTGGCGATGAAATGCAGATATTCCTCCATCATGGCGGCGTTCATGCCGAGCACGCCGCGCGGCATGGTGTCGCGGGCATAGGCAATTTCCAGCTCAGTACCTTCCAGCACCATCTGCTTGACCTCGGCCTGAAAGGCATCGGTCCACAGGTGGGGGTTTTCCAGTTTGATCTGGTTGATGACATCGATGCCGAAGTTCAGGTGCATGGACTCGTCGCGCAGAATGTACTGGAACTGCTCGGCAACGCCCGTCATCTTGTTGCGGCGACCCATGGACAATATCTGGGTGAAACCGCAGTAGAAGAAGATGCCTTCGGTGACGACATAGAAACCCACCAGATTGCGCAAGAGCTCCTGGTCAGTTTCCGGCGTGCCTGTCTTGAAGGTGGGGTCACCCATGCTTTGCGTGTGCTTGATGCTCCAGGCCGCCTTTTTCGCCACCGAGGGTACTTCCCGGTACATGTTAAAGACGGCGCCTTCGTCCATGCCCAGGCTTTCGATGCAGTACTGATAGGCATGAGTGTGAATGGCTTCCTCGAACGCCTGTCGCAACAGATACTGGCGCGCTTCCGGACAGGTGATGTGGCGGTAGATGGCCAGCACCAGATTGTTGGCAACCAGGGAGTCCGCCGTGGAGAAGTAACCGAGCGAACGCTGGACGATGGTGCGCTCGTCCGGGGTGAGACCGTCTTCGCTTTTCCACAGGGCCACGTCGGCGGTCATGTTGACCTCCTGGGGCATCCAGTGATTGGAGCAACCGTCCAGATACTTCTGCCAGGCCCATTCATATTTGAAGGGCACCAGTTGGTTGAGGTCCGCGCGGCAGTTGATCATGCGCTTGTCATCGACCTGAACACGCTGGGCGCCCATTTCCAACTCTTCCAGACCCGGCGCCGGGTCCAGGTTGGCAACGGCCTGTCTGGCACGTTCGATGGCGTCAGTGTCGGCGGATGTTTTTGCCTGTGAGGTTTGCGCATTTTCGCTGCGTTCGCTCTCCACACTTGCCTCAGCCGGGGCCTTGGTCGGTGCGGATGGTGGTTGTATGGTCAGCGGTTTGTCACTTTTGTAATCGTCCCAATTCAACATACTTAAAACCTTAAAATCTTTTAGCGAATTAAAATCTATGGGCCTCTTACTCTTTACCCATCTTACCCATCACTCTTCACCCATTACCCATCACCAGTCTCTACTGACAGGCTTCGCAATCCGGGTCGTCCAGCGAACAGGCTGCTGGCACCGCAGCAGGCGCTGCCGCGGCACTGGCTACGCTGCTTGTGCCAGACGACACGGCGTTCAGTGAGCCTGACTCCACGGTGGATTTTTCCGTGGTGGTGGCTGCCAGTGCGCGCAGGTAGTAGGTGGTTTTCAGTCCCCGGTACCAGGCCATGCGATACGTGAGGTCCAGCTTCTTGCCGTTCGCGCCCGCGATATAAAGATTCAAACTCTGGGCCTGATCGATCCACTTCTGGCGGCGACTGGCGGCGTCCACGATCCAGCGCGGCTCCACCTCGAAGGCGGTTGCGTAAAGTGCGCGCAGTTCATCGGGAATGCGATCAATCTTTTGCAGCGAGCCCTCATAGTATTTGAGGTCATTTACCATCACGCTATCCCACAGATCGCGATCTTTTAGATCGTGGACCAGGTAGGGATTGACCACGGTGAACTCGCCAGACAGGTTGGATTTCACGTAGAGGTTTTGATAAGTCGGCTCAATCGATTGCGACACCCCCGTGATATTGGCGATGGTGGCGGTGGGGGCTATGGCCATGACATTGGAGTTGCGCATGCCCTGGGATTTCACGGTTTCCCGCAGGCTGTCCCAATCCAGTGTCTGGCTGCGATCCATTTCGATAAAGTCTTCGCCGCGATTCTGTGCCAGCAGTTCGATGGAATCGACGGGCAGAATGCCCTTGCTCCACAGGGAACCGTCGAAGGAAGAATAGCTGCCGCGCTCTTTGGCCAGCTCACTGGACGCGGCAATGGCGTAGTAGCTGATGGCTTCCATGGAACGGTCGGCGAACTCTACCGCCGCATCGCTGCTGTAGGCGATGCGCTGCTCGTAGAGGGCATCCTGAAAGCCCATAATGCCGAGACCCACGGGCCGGTGACGCATGTTGGACTCGCGTGCGGCCGGTACCGAGTAGTAGTTGATGTCGATGACATTGTCGAGCATGCGCACGGCTGTCTTGACGGTCTTTTGCAGCTTGTCCTGATCCAGTTGACCATTCACTATGTGGCGGGCGAGGTTGATGGAGCCCAGGTTGCACACGGCAATTTCTTCATTGGCCTTGGTGTTCAGGGTGATTTCCGTACACAGGTTGGACGAGTGCACCACACCCGCGTGCTGTTGGGGGCTGCGCAGGTTGCAGCTGTCCTTGAAGGTAATCCAGGGGTGCCCGGTTTCGAAGAGCATGGCCAGCATCTTGCGCCACAGGTCCACCGCCTTCACTTTTTTGCTGGGCTTGATCTTGCCATCGGCCGCGAGCTGCTCGTAATGCTGATAGCGGGTTTCAAAGGCCTTGCCGTAGAGGTCATGCAGGTCCGGCGTATTGGCGGGCGAAAACAGCGTCCAGTCCCCGTCCTCGAACACGCGCTTCATGAACAGGTCGGGTACCCAGTTGGCGGTATTCATATCGTGGGTGCGGCGTCGGTCATCGCCGGTGTTCTTGCGCAGTTCCAGAAATTCTTCAATATCCAGGTGCCAGGTTTCGAGATAGGCACAGACGGCACCCTTGCGCTTGCCTCCCTGGTTGACGGCCACGGCGGTGTCATTGGCCACCTTCAGGAAGGGGACAACCCCTTGGGATTTGCCGTTGGTGCCTTTGATGTAGGAGCCCAGTGCGCGCACGGGCGTCCAGTCATTACCCAGGCCGCCAGCCCATTTGGACAGCATGGCATTGTCCTGAATGGCGCCGTAGATGCCGTGCAGATCATCCGGAACCGTGGTCAGGTAGCAGGACGACAGCTGCGGGCGCAGGGTGCCGGCATTGAACAATGTGGGCGTGGAGCTCATGTAGTCGAAGGAGGACAGCAGACGGTAGAACTCAATAGCACGCTCGTTTTTGTGCTCTTCCCTGGCGGCCAGGCCCATGGCGACGCGCATGAAGAAAATTTGCGGCAGCTCTATGCGGGTGCCTTCACTGTGGATGAAGTAGCGGTCGTAGAGGGTCTGTAGGCCGAGGTAGGTAAATTGCAGGTCGCGCTCGGGCAACAGGGCTTCGCCGAGCATCTGCACGTCAAAGGTCAGCAGTTCCGGGTCCAGCAGTTCCAGCTCCACGCCCTGTTTCAGATAGGCGGGGAGAGCCTGGGGATAGTAGTCGCGCATCTGCGCCTGAGTGGCCGATTCCGCGATACCGAGGAACATCAATGCTTCGGTGCGCAGCTTGTCCAGCAGCAACCGGGAGGTGGCATAGGTGTAATTGGGTTCCTTTTCCACCAGGGTGCGGGCGGAAATCACCAAAGAGGTATTGACGTCTTCATGGCTCACGCCATCGTAAAGATTGCGTAGCGCTTCCTTCAGAATGACTTTGGCTTCCACGTCCTTCAGGCCTTCGCAGGCCTCGGCCACGATGGTGTTCAGTCGGCCGCTGTCCAGGGGCTTGGAGGTGCCGTCGGGCATGACCACGGAAATATCCGGATAGTCGATATCGACGTGGCGAATCGGCGCCTTCTCGGCGCGGAGCTTGGCCCGCTCCGAGCGATAGATGACATAGTCCCGGGCCACCTTGTGTTCGCCGGCGCGCATCAGCGCCAGTTCCACCTGATCCTGGATCTCCTCAATATGGATGGTGCCGCCGGAGGGCATGCGGCGTTTGAAGGTCGCGGAAATCTGTTGGGTGAGGTTGTTCACGGTTTCGTGAATGCGGCTGGAGGCGGCGGCAGTGCCACCTTCCACGGCCAGGAAGGCCTTGGTCATGGCCAGGGAAATCTTGTCGTCCGTGTAGGGAACCACGGTGCCATTGCGCTTGATGACGCGCAATTGCCCAGGCGCCGTGGCAGCGACGGTTGAGCCTGCGCTGGATGTTTCGGGAAGGCCCGAAGAGACTGGCTGTTTGCCCGTGTTGTTGATTTCAGTGTGCATGCAGGTCTCCACCTTTTAATAATGTGCTGGTCGTTGTTGTGTTTGTCGGTATCGTCGTCGCAAGACGATATCCAAAGGCCTATCCAGATAGGCCAAACTCCCGAAGTTCATCCGGGGCGGGTTCATTAATTCGGTAAAAAAATGTCGGTAACAGTAGTACAGGAGAGCGAGGCGATGGCCCTTCGGCGAGCCAGAGGGAACAGATTCGCAATCTTGTCGCCATACTTCCTGTTGTGGTAACTGTCGCTGCTGCCAGACGGCAGACTTTTGCAATTACTCGTTACTTGCCAATTGCAATTACTGCGCGCTTTGCGCCCCTTTCTTACACTTGCCGCCGCCGCGTCGGGCGTGGGGAGTGAGTGCCGGGAAATCTGTCAAAAACACTATATATTGGGGTGTCTTCAAGATGGGATACAAGATAATGCGATTCGCTGATAAATGCAAGATCGATTATCTGAGGATTATCTGTGGATAAATTGTGCGTAACCGGACTATGTCAGTGGCCACTAATCCGCTAATGCATAGGACATGAGCGGCGGGAAATTCATGCCGTTTGGGTCAGTATGGGTAGACCATTTTTTTATGAGCAGCTTTGGTGTAATAGCGAATTGATACGGCTGATGACTAACTAACCAGCTCGTTCGAATGGGCGCCAATGGGTGTGGACGCGGAGCTTGGAAAGGCGATCAGATGATCCGCGGCGACCCGAATGCCGATAAAATCGCCAATTTCATAGTCCCGGTGGCTCGGCAGGGCCGCTTCTATCCGGCTGCCGGTTGTCAGCTTCAAAGTGTAGAGTGTGGAGGTGCCGGTAAAGATCTTGTGAATGACTTCCACCTGATATTGGCTGCCGGGGTCGTCGACAATATCATCGGGGCGCAGCAATACCTCCACGGCGGTGTTGTCCACCCAAGGGTAGCAGCGGTTGCCTTGCAGGATGCCCAGTTCCGTGGCGATGGCATTTTCACCACTGAGGAAGCCCGTGAGGAAGACGCCCTGGCCCACAAAATCGGCGACATAGCGCGTGGTCGGTTCGTGATAGAGGTTATAAGGCACATCCCACTGTTCCAGGCGACCCTTGTGCAGCACTCCGATCTTGTCGGCGAAGGCGAAAGCCTCTTCCTGGTTATGAGTCACCATGATAGCGGCGATGTTGCGCGTCTTGAGGATGTCGCGCACCTCCAGGGCCAGGTTGCGGCGCAGGTCGGTATCCAGGCTGGAAAAGGGCTCGTCGAGCAACAGCACCTTGGGCTCCGGCGCCAGGGCGCGAGCAAGCGCTACCCGCTGTTGCTGTCCACCAGAGAGTTCATGGGGGAAGCGCTCCTCCAGACCCTCAAGCTTGACCAGCGCCAGCATCTCGTCGCTGATGGCGAGACGCCGGGCCGGGCTGAGCCGGTGCAGCCCAAAGGTGATGTTGTCGCGAACGTTGAGGTGGGGGAAGAGGGCATAGTCCTGGAAAACCATGCCGATCTGGCGCTTTTCCGGCGCCAGGCCATAGCCCGGCCGGGATAAACAGGTCCCGGCAAGCTCAATCTCGCCGGCGCTGACCGGGTGAAACCCCGCCAGGCTGCGCAGCACCGTCGTCTTTCCGCAGCCACTGGAGCCGAGCAGACAACCGATTTCATTCGGGTAAAGGTTCAGGCTGAGATCCCTGACCACCTCGGTCTGATCATAGTGGCAGGCCAGTTCGTGGATGCGGAGCAAAACATCCATCAGCCGGACTGCTCCGCCAGAAATACCATCAGGGCCTTTTGCGCGTGCAGGCGATTTTCCGCCTCATCCCAGACCACCGATATGCGCTCGTCTTCCAGCAACTCGCCACTGACTTCCTCGCCCCGGTGGGCCGGCAGACAGTGCATGAAAACCGCATCGGCGTGAGCATGACTCATCAGTTCGTGGTTGACCTGAAAGTCGGCGAAGCGGGCTTCGCGCAATTTTTGCTCCTTCTCCTGACCCATGCTGGCCCAGACATCCGTGACCACCCAGTCGGCATCGCGCACCGCGTCCCTGGGGCTCTGTACCATTTCAATATGGTCCTTGTAGGCTTCCATGATGCCCGCGTCCGGTTCAAACCCCGGCGGGCAGGCAATGCGCAGGTGAAAACCGCAGAGGGCGGCGGCGTTGATGTAGGAGTGGCACATATTGTTGCCATCCCCCACCCAGGCTACCGTTTTGCCCTCGGGGCTGCCGCGAAGCTCTGTATAAGTCTGGATGTCCGCCAGCAGCTGGCAGGGGTGGTAGCTGTCCGTTAGGGCATTGATAACCGGTACTCGGGAGAAGGCGGCGAAGCGTTCGAGCTTGTCGTGAGCGAAGGTGCGGATCATGATCATGTCGACCATGCGCGACAGTACCCGGGCGGAATCCTCAATGGGCTCGCCCCGTCCCAGCTGTGTGTCCTTGGGGGCCAGGAATAGCCCGGCGCCGCCCAACTGTGTCATGCCGGCCTCAAAGGACACGCGGGTGCGCGTGGAGGACTTCTCGAAGATCATGCCGAGCACCTTGTTCTTGAACGGCTCGATAATTTCACCCTTGTAGTGCGACTGCTTGAGCCGTATAGCCTCGGCTATGATGTGGTTGAGTTCATCGCGAGACAGATCCTGCAGCGTCAGAAAGTGACGTACCATTATTATCCTCCCTTAGAGGTTGCGCACCAGCAATGCGACAGTGCGAATAATCTCGTCAGCCTGATCAGTGCTCAGAGTCAGCGGTGGCAGCAGACGGATGGTATTGCCCGCTGTCACATTGAGCAGCAGGCCCTGTTGTTTGCCGGCTTCCACCAATTGGCCGCAGGGTTGGTCGAGTTCGATACCGATCATCAGGCCCATGCCCCGAATATCCTTCACGGTCTGACAGTCTTTCAGTTGCTGTTCCAGGCCCTGGCGAATACGCTCGCCAAGCTCCTCCGCATGCTTCATCAGGACCCCATCCCGCAGGGTTTCAACGACAGCAAGTGCTGCGCTGCAGGCAAGGGGATTGCCGCCGAACGTAGAGCCGTGGTTGCCGGGCTGGAACACCTCCGCTGCCGCGCCCCGGGCCAGGCAGGCCCCTATGGGCACGCCGTTGCCCAGGCCTTTGGCGGTGGTGACAAGGTCCGGCAGGACATCCGTATGCTGGTAGGCGAAATAGCGGCCAGTGCGGCCATTACCGGTCTGTATTTCATCCAGAATCAGTAGCCAGCCTCTGGCATCGCAGAGTGCGCGGAGTTTTGACAGGTAGTCCGGTGCGGGTACATTAACCCCCCCTTCGCCCTGGACCGGCTCCACCATTACAGCGACGGTACTGCTGGTTGCGGCGGCCTCAATAGCCGCCACATCGTTGTAGGGGACGTGGGTGAAGCCTTCAACCAGGGGCGCAAAGCCCTGCTTGATCTTGTCATTGCCCGTGGCGGACAGGGTGGCCATGGTGCGGCCGTGAAAACTGCGCTGGGCGGTAATCATATGAGGCCGTTCAATACCCTGGTCCTGGCCATATTTGCGCGCAATTTTTATAGCGGCTTCATTGGCTTCCGCGCCAGAGTTGGAAAAGAAGACCCTGTCCATGCCAGCGATGCGTGTCAACGCCTCCCCCAGCTTTATTTGGGGTTCCACCAGGTAGAGGTTGGACGCGTGCAGCAGCGTATGGGCTTGCCGCGTAATGGCCTCTGTCACGGCGGGATGGCCGTAGCCCAGCCCACAGACGGCAATGCCGGCCAGGGCATCCAGATAGCGTTTCCCCTCGCTGTCCCATAGATAGGCGCCATCGCCTCTGACCAGCGTGGTTGTTCGTTCCCCATAGGTATTCATTAATGCCATCACCGTTCCAACTCAGCTGTTTAACCCAACCGTTTACCCAACTAAAGGCCGCCCAAAAACAAAACAGGCAGCTGTGTGGCTGCCTGAGAAAGCGGGCATTTTATAAACAAATGACCGGCTTGTAAATTTCCATCGCTCGAAACGGCTCCGTGCCGCATAGAGTTCGCCGGCTATTTCCGCTACAATAGCCGCAACACCCATAGCCAATTCCTCCCGTGCCTTGACGCCTCCTCGAAAGTTTGATTTTGAGCGTTAATTTTAGTCCAGCGAAAACATCTATCCGTAAACAAGCATTAGTCAACAAGAGGTAATCACCACCATGGATGTCATGGAAACCATCAAAGAGCAGATCGAAGGCAACCCCATCATTCTCTATATGAAAGGATCGCCCAATGCCCCTCAGTGCGGCTTTTCCCAGCGGGTGAGCCAGGCCGTCATGTCCTGTGGTAAGCGTTTCGCATTCGTGGACGTCCTGGGTAACCCCGAGATACGGGCAAACCTCCCCAAGTACGCCAACTGGCCAACCTTTCCTCAACTGTGGATCAATGGCGAATTGATCGGCGGCTGTGACATTGTCATGGATTTGCATGAGAAGGGTGAGTTGAAGCCGCTGATTGACGCTGCCGCGCCCGTGGAAGACGAGTCCGCCTCCTAGGGTGCTCTCAACATTGCCCGTGCGAGAAGTGTCTCCGGTACACCACCGGAGACATTCTGGCCAGGCTCTGGCGGCCACTACTATTTAACCTGAACAATGGCTATGATTGGTGCTATGGCCCCTGTCGACAGCCCCACGGGTTCTCAAAAAACACCGAAGAATAACAGTTGGCGGACAAAGTCACATAAGAAGTGTTCGATTATCGGTAGAATCGGCACCCGCAGATGGGTGCCGGACATTACCCATGCTTCACTTCCGGACAAGTGAGACCGCGCAGCCCGCAGCGTGGATAAAATTCGAAAAAAGCTCGTTAAACTCTCATAACACAGGCTTGCACACTGCATGACGCTAGAGATACCGGGATATAAAATCCTGAGCACGCTGGGCAAGGGGGGCATGGCCACGGTTTACCTGGCCGAACACGAGATCTTCAGGCGCAAGGTTGCGCTCAAGGTCATGGCCCACGGATTGACCGACGATTCCTCTTTTGGTGAGCGCTTCATGCGCGAGGCCCGGATTGTCAGCCAACTGGTCCATCCCAATATAGTGACGGTCTACGATGTCGGTGTTCACGAGGGTAACTACTACCTGTCGATGGAGTTTATTGACGGCAAGGACCTGAAGCACGCCCGCCAGAACCTGTCCCTCGAGCAGAAGATCGCCATCATTCTCGATATTGCCAAGGCCCTGGAATATGCCGGCAACAAGGGCTATGTCCACCGGGACATCAAGCCCGAAAACATCATGCTTTACACGGACGACAGCCGCGCCGTGCTCACGGATTTTGGCATAGCCCGGGCCGCGGAGCAGGAAATCAGCGTCACCCAGACAGGCACGGCCATAGGCACCCCTCACTATATGAGCCCCGAACAGGCCAAGGGACAGCCGGTGGATATACGCTCGGACATCTACGGCCTGGGCGTTGTTTTCTACCTGTTGCTGGCCGGTTGCGTACCCTATGACGCTGAATCGGCGGTGGCCATCGGCATCAAGCACATCACTGAACCTATCCCCGAACTGCCTGAAGGCCTCGAATCCTTGCAGCCAATTATTGACCGCATGATGGCCAAGCTGCCGCAACAACGTTATCAAAAGCCGGCGCAACTGGTGCAGGATCTGCGGCGGCTCGATGTGACGGCAGTGGTCGCTGCGGCCGAACGGGCGGGGGCTCAGGCGCAGGCGTCCCTGCACAATGCCAGCGCCGACGCTCCGACCGTTATTTCCCCGAGAGTGGCCAGGGCGGGCGAGCGAGTGGCCGCATCGCGGCGCGGAGATACAACGGCGATCAAAGCCCCCAATCACAGTCAGGATCCAACTCCTTACCTGGTGGACGAGCCCTTCGAGCCGGACGAAAGCGATGATAGTGTCGTCTGGCCTTGGCTGGCGGGCATTTTGGTCCTGCTCGCGGTCGTGGGCGGTGTCTACTATTCGCAAAACTCGGAGCAGGTCGATGGCTGGCTGGCGGAGCGGCGCGCGCAGTGGGAGAGCTGGATCGGACAGGCGACTGATGCACAGCCGAACCAGCAGACGTCTGACAATGCCAGCCTTGCCGGTGGCTCGGCAGAACCGCGTCCCGAGGAGTCAGCTCCCGCGCTGGAACCAGGCAATAATGCCGGCACTCCCGCGGCTGCTCCGACTCCATCAACAACGCCATCGGCAACC
>CAZEWY010000067.1:0-15538 GCA_964515945.1 uncultured Cellvibrionaceae bacterium | reverse complement strand
TTGGAGCCGATTTCGACGCGGCAACTGGTAAGTTTACACGGCGGCTTTTGGTCTTACCACTTCTGGATTATAATGCCAGCCATACGGCCGCCCTTACTGATTAGCATCCAAGGATATGAGAGCACCCATGACTCGACTCAATCAAGCTCAATTAAACCGGTTACCCTCCTCCGTCAGCGTACCGAAATATGACCGGGAGAAGGTTGCCGCCGGCATAGTTCACCTGGGCATAGGCGCGTTTCATCGGGCACATCAGGCGTTCTACACAGAGGCGGTGCTGAACCAGTTCGGCGGCGACTGGGGCATTATTGGTTGCAGCCTGCGCTCCGCCGGCGTGCGTGAACAACTCGCCCCTCAGGACGGACTCTACACCCTGGTGGAAAGGGGCAGCGACAGTGAAAACCTGCGGGTGATCGGGGCCGTCAAGAAGGTCATGGTGGGGCCGGAAGATCCGGCGGCACTGGTGGCGGCGATGGCCAATCCCGCCATCAAAATCGTCTCGCTGACAGTGACCGAAAAAGGCTACTGCCACAATCCTGCCACCGGCGATCTCAACCGACAGCACCCCGATATCCTTCACGATCTGGAGCACCCGGACACGCCCAGGTCGGCCGTGGGTTACTTGGTGGCGGCGCTGAAGCAAAGGCGCGACAAAGGCCTCAAGAGCTTTACCGCCATGAGTTGCGACAACCTGCCCGAGAACGGCGAAGTTCTGGAAAAAGTGGTGTTGCAATACGCCGAGCAGATAGATATCTCCCTGGCCGCCTGGATCAAACAACATACCCGCTTTCCGAGCACCATGATCGACCGCATAGTGCCCGCCACCACCGATGACGACCGGGCGGAGATCGAAGCCAAACTGGGGCTGCGCGATCAGGGCGTGGTCCTGGCCGAGCCTTTTGCCCAGTGGGTTATTCAGGATCGCTTTTCCGACGGGCGCCCCCAGTGGGAAGCCGTGGGCGCATTATTGGTGGATGACGTGCGCGCGTTCGAGAAAATGAAGCTGCGACTTCTCAATGGCTCCCACAGTACCCTCGCCTATTGCGGCTACCTGTCCGGTTTCGACACCATCAGTGAGGTGATGCGCGAACCCGCCTTCGTGCGACTGGTCACCACCTTCATGGAGCGCGAGGCTGGCGAAACCCTGGAAGTACCCGCGGGTTTCGACGTGAAGGATTACCAGCGCCAGCTGCGCGAGCGCTTCTCCAATAGCGCCCTCAAGCACCGCACCTGGCAGATTGCCATGGACGGTTCGCAGAAACTGCCCCAGCGTCTGCTGGAAACCCTGCACGAGCAGCTCGCCGGCCGAGGCCACATCGATATTCTCTGCCTCGCCGTGGCCGCCTGGATCCGCTACGTCTCCGGCGTGGACGAAAAAGGCCAGCCGATCGAGGTGTCCGACCCCCTGGCCGCGCAACTGCGCGTCGCCTGCGATGCCAACCGCAATAATCCCGCCGCGATGGCGAGGGCCGTGATCGCCATGCCAGAAGTCTTCGGCAATGATTTGATAGATGCAGCACCCTTTGTGGACGGCACCAGCCGCTGGCTGCAACACTTTTACAACAAGGGCGTGCTCGCCACGGTCAGAGATGCGTTTGGCGCGATCTGATCCGTCGATTGCCCATACTCCCGGACATACCGGGCTAAACTAGATAACGGAAGGTGGAGTCAGTTCAAACCAAAACACGACCATTCGGCCAAAAGTTAACGGCCGCACAAAGGCGTAAGCTTCACGACGAACGAGCATACCAAACAACAGCTGCAAATCGACATGAGAGTGTGGGGCGTTCCATGCTTTGCGGCTGCTTTTTAACCCTAGCGGAAAAACAGAACGAAGCTGGGACGCTAGAGGCCCCTACGATTTTGGCTCAAACCACAGTGTCTTATAGTTCCGACCTTTACCACACGCGCCAAAGCGACGGCATGAAATAGATGCAAATAGATTGATAAGATGGCAAAAGATTTCTATACTTCGAGTCACGAAGAGCCCAAGCTATAGAATGACAAGTCTGTATAAGATTACTCGGATTAAAAGGACTGATTGCAATGGACCCATTACGGAATCCCTTTGCGCCGGGTGCCGGCACACCACCACCCGCGCTGGTAGGGCGTGACGAAATCATCTCTGCCGCAGAAATTGCGCTGCACCGAATTCGGAGGGGGCGCCCAGAAAAAAGTCTGATGTTTCTTGGACTGCGTGGGGTAGGAAAAACCGTACTTCTCAACAAAGTTGGGGAAATGGCGGAAGTAATTGGCTATAGCATAGCAAAGCTCGAAGCTCCCGAAGGCCAACGTCTAGCACAATATCTGGCACCCGCCCTTAAAGGCGTACTTATTCGTCTTAGCAAGATAGAAAAAGCAAAAGATCTTGCAAGTCAGGCGCTCGGCGCCTTGCAAGGCTTCGCAAGTGTATTCAAGGTGACCATTGGGGAAATCAACATTCAGGTTGATGATCCTCACACAGCCGATAGCGGAAATCTGGAGATTGATTTACCCGGCCTCATGGTTTCTGTGGGCAAGGCTGCTCGTGCAGCCGAAACCAGCGTTGCGATCCTTGTTGACGAGGTCCAGTACCTGAGCGAGGAAGACCTCAGCGCATTGATTGTCGCGTTCCACACAATTAGCCAAGGCGGTCTACCGGTAATTCTTTTTGGGGCTGGCCTCCCTCAAGTAGCCGGCCTCGCCGGGGATGCGAAATCTTACGCCGAAAGGTTATTTGATTATCCGTCTATCGGACCGCTCACTAGACCAGCAGCAAAGGAGGCTATCAAGAGGCCGCTCTTGGACGAAGATGTCGAAATAGGGGACGATGCCCTTGAGGAAATCGTAGAAGCCACTGGAGGTTATCCGTATTTCCTCCAAGAGTGGGGAAAGCATACATGGCGCGTAGCAGATCATCCACCAATAGACAAAAACGATGTCCAAACAGCGACCACAGAAGCTACTGAAGCACTAGATAAAAGCTTCTTCAGAGTCCGGTTTGATCGACTGACGCCTCGCGAACAGGATTATCTTCGAGCAATGGCCGAAATGGGTCCCGGGCCGCACCGATCAGGAGAAGTCGCCCAGCTCCTAAAACGCAAAGTGGAGAGCCTGGGGCCATTGCGTAGCGGCCTGATAAAAAAGGGGATGATTTGGAGCCCCTCGCACGGAGACACTGCATTTACAGTCCCTCTCTTCGATGAATTCATGAAACGCCAAGTGCCGGTTTGGCAAAGACCCGTATAGCTGGGAAGATCGGCATCCCTTTACCAACTGATGTCGTGCGTACTCGCACGAGTTAGCGGCTTGCGGCTCATCAATGATGATGCCCACCCTCACCGTGAACGTGGCCGTGGGCGATCTCTTCCTCGCTGGCTTCGCGCACGCTGACAATGCGCACGTCAAACACCAGGGTTTTGCCGGCGAAGGGGTGGTTCATATCCAGGTCCACCGTGAACTTGCCTGCCTTGATCACCTGCGCATCCCGCAGGCCTTTTTCGGTATTGACCTTGACCAGCATGCCCGGGCGCAGGCGCTCGTATTTGCCGGCTAGGTGTTTCACCGGTACCCGCTGTTCCGCGCCGGCCCGGCGTTGCCCGTAGGCCTTTTCCGGCGGCAGGGTTACCTGGGATGTGTCGCCGGCGCTCAAGCCTTCCATTGCTTCTTCCAGGCCGCGCATGATGTTGCCATGGCCGTGCAGGTAGGACAGCGGCATGGTTTCCGCGCTGCTCTCCAGCTCGGGGCCCTGCTCAGTTCCCTGTTCACCTCTCGGTTCAGTTCCGGCAGGGGCGGCGCCTTCGCTCAGGCGGTAATGGAAGGTGACGACTTTGTCTTTGGCAATTTGCATGGTCTGACCTGAATCCAGTGAAAAAAGGAAGGCGGATTATATAGAAATTGTGGGCCAACCGGCATTTTGGCGTAAACTGCCGACTGAACGAACAAAAGCGGAGGCAAGCGTGAGCTCGTTACAGGATCAATTACTGAAGGCCGGCCTGATTGACGCCAAAAAAGCAAAACAGGTCAGCAAGGAAAAGCGCAAAACCGCCAAGGTGCAGCGCAAATCCAGTGAGACTGTCGTGGATGAAACCAAGCAGCAGGCGCAAAAAGCGCGGGATGAAAAAGCCGAGCGCGACCGCCAGCTGAATGCCGCGCGCAAGGCCGAGGCGGAGAAAAAAGCGGTGGCCGCGCAGATAAAACAGCTTATCGAAATGAACCGTCAGCCAAAGGACCGTGGCGAAGTTGCCTACAACTTCACCGACGGCGGCAAAATCAAGCAGTTGTATATCTCGAACACGCTGCAACGACGCCTCAGCAACGGCCTGCTGGCCATAGTGAAGCTGGGCGGTGGTGTCGAAGGTAACAGCTATGAGCTGGTGCCCGCGCCGGTGGCGGAGCGCATCATCCAGCGCGATCCCAGCTATGTGATTTCACTGAATGCCAAGCAGGAGACGCCGGAAGACGATGATCCCTATGCGGATTACCAGATCCCCGACGACCTCATGTGGTAGGCGGTTCCTTCGCCAATGCCACGCGGTTGCGGCCAAGATCCTTGGCCTCGAACAGCGCCTTGTCCGCCCGGCGAAACCATTCGTCCGCCGTTTCGTCGACCCGCAGTTGAGCGCAGCCAAAGGAGGCGGTCAGGGGCTGATCTGAACTCTTTATGCGAACCGAGATCTGTTGGCGCAGGTGTTCGGCAATAACCGCGGCTTCGTCCAGATCGGTGTTTTCCGCCAGGAGCACGAATTCCTCACCGCCAAAACGGAATACGCGGTCGGCATTGCGCGTCTGCCTCATCAATAGCTGGGAGACGGCAACCAGCAACTGGTCTCCCGCCTTGTGGCCCAGGCGGTCATTCACGCTTTTAAACATATCCAGATCCAGCACAATGAGCGACGTGGGCGACGGGTGACGCCGGAAGCGCTCGATGCTGCGGTCGATTTCGTCATCCATCAGGCGCCGGTTGCCGACACCGGTCAAAGCATCATGACTGGCCGCCGTCCGCAGCGCGTCCCGCTGCTTGTCAATCAACCTGGCAAAACCGAAGGTCATGCTGATGGAGAACAGCAGGGAACCCATCATGCCAATGGTAAGCATGGCATCGGTAGTTTGCAGCGCCACCGGCACGGCGGCCACTATGGCCAGCAGGTTGATGACCAGCGCCAACACCGGATGCAACAGGAAGAAGTTCGCCAGTACGGCGGGGTAGAGCCAGAAGATATAGAAGGGGCTGTTGAGGTAGGCGGCCAGCACGGCGCCAGTGGTATAGATGACCGCCACAACCATGGCCGGTGTGCGGACGCTTTGCTGCCAACGCACATAGACAACCGTCAGCAGCACCGCCACCACAATGGTGGCGTCCAGCGCCGCCGTGAGATACTCGCCGTTGACATAGCGATAGATCGCGATGGGGGCAACACATATGGCGGTAAACGGCGCGAACAGGTACATGAGACCGAGCTGAAAGCGTTCCTTCAGGTCGCGAATCTTTAACTCACTCATCTATGCGTTACCCGCTCTGTGGTATCTTTCCCGGTGCGGCTCGTCAGAGGCATCAGGCGTGAAATAATTTGGAGGGCCTCCGGCAGGATTCCAACCCCTGACTGATCAATCGCCGGAAATGCATTAAAACTAGCACTGTTTTATTGCGCTTTCTAGGAAGCTTTCGACTAAATGATCCAGGCCCGTCACCAAGCCTGTGTTTGTGCAAGCGTCTGTTGACTATTGCGCTCGCAACTCGATAATGGCGTTCAATCCCGACGATCCAGGACCCACCTGTTAACACCTAGGAAAAATAATGCTAGAAGTCAGCTTTCAGCTTAAAGGCAGTGTGGTGACCGTGGTCGTCCTGGAACTGCGCCATTACGATGAGACCCTGGCCGACCAGCTCCAAGCGAAAATCGATGCGGCGCCGCAATTCTTCGTCAATTCACCGGTGCTGATCAATCTGGAAAAACTGGATAATCCGGATGGGGTGTCGAGCCTGCAACCACTGCTCGCCCGCTGCCGGGAACTGGGACTGCTGCCGCTGGGATTTGCCGGGGCGCCCGACAGCCTCCAGCCGGTGATCGCCGAAACCGGTCTGGCACTCCTGCCGCCGCCGGGGGAACGCGCCAGCAAGATGGCCGCCGCGCCTGCGCCGCGAGCCAGCAGGATCATCACCCGGCCTGTGCGCTCGGGGCAACAGGTCTACGCCGAGGGCAGCGATTTGATCCTCCTCACTCAGGTGAGCGAGGGCGCCGAGGTGCTGGCCGATGGCCACATTCACGTCTATGGCGCCCTGCGCGGTCGCGCTCTGGCCGGCGTCAATGGCGATACCGAAGCCCGAATTTTTTGCCAGAGCCTGGAAGCCGAACTGGTGTCCGTGGCAGGCAACTTCCTGTTGCAGGACGCCTTCGACCCGGCCCTGCTGAAACAGCCGGTACAGATCCACTTGGCCGGTGAAAGTTTGAATCTGGCGCGGCTTTGACACTCTAGCCGTGAGCACAATGACCCTACAACATAATGCGAGGAGCCTCTTTTGGCCAAGATCATAGTAGTCACATCAGGCAAGGGCAGCGTCGGCAAGACCACCAGCAGCGCCGCCATCAGCACCGGACTGGCCATGCGCGGCCACAAGACAGTGGTCATCGACTTTGACGTGGGCCTGCGCAATCTCGACCTGATCATGGGCTGTGAAAGGCGCGTGGTCTACGACTTCGTCAATGTGATCAATGGCGAAGCCACGCTCAACCAGGCGCTGATCAAGGACAAGCGCACACCGGGCCTGTTCATACTGCCCGCCTCCCAGACCCGGGATAAGGATGCACTGACACCGGAAGGCGTGGAGAAGGTGTTGCAGGCACTGGCGGAGGATTATGATTACATCATTTGCGACTCGCCGGCGGGCATTGAAAAAGGCGCGCAGATGGCACTCTATTTCGCCGATGAAGCCATTGTGGTGACCAATCCCGAAGTCTCCTCGGTGCGAGATTCGGATCGCATCCTCGGCATACTGCAGAGCAAGTCGCGCCGCGCCGAAACCGGCGCCGAGCCGGTGCGCGAGCACCTGTTGCTCACCCGATACAGCCCCGCCCGCGTGGCTCAGGGCGAGATGCTCAGCGTGACGGACGTGGAGGATATTCTGGCCATCCCCCTGCTGGGTGTCATTCCCGAATCCGACGCCGTGCTCAAGGCCTCCAATCAGGGCCAGCCGGTTATTCTGGATCAGGATACCGAGGCGGGACAGGCCTACAGCGACGCCGTGGATCGCCTGCTCGGCGAACAGGTGGAACACCGTTTTCTGGAAGCGGCGAGAAAGGGCTTTCTGAAGCGACTGCTGGGAGCTAACTAGTGAGCATATTCAATTACCTGCGCAAGAAACGCAGCCCCTCGTCGGCCTCGGTTGCCAAGGAACGTTTGCAGATCATCGTGGCCCACGAGCGCAACAACCGCAATCAACCCGATTATCTGCCGCAGATGCAGCAGGATATTATTGCGGTGGTGCGCAAATACATCGCCATTGATTCGGATCAGGTTATGGTGCACCTTGATGACAGCGACGATTGCTCCGTGCTGGAATTGAACATTACATTGCCAGGCTGATCCATAAATTCAACGGGAACGACTGGGACGGAGTTTACCGTGAAGCTTTTGCTGAAGAGTCTGTTGGTCATCGTCGGGCTGTTGCTGATAGCCCTGGTGGCGCTGGCCGTACTGTTCGATCCCGACGTTTTCAAACCCCGTATCCAGAGCCTTGCCCGGGAACAGGGTATCGTTCTGGACATCGAGGGCGACATCAGTTGGCAGTTGTGGCCGGCGCTCGGCATAGAAATTAATCGGGTCAGCGCCGCCACCACTGAAGCGCCCGAGGAACCCATTGCACAGCTGGAGCAAGCGAGCCTGCGGGTGGCGATCCAGCCGCTCTTGCGCGGAGAGGTGGTCATCCATCACGTTGCGGTGGACGGAGCGGTCATAGAGCTGAGCGTCGACCCGCAAGGCCGCGGCAACTGGGAGCCGCTGCTGTCGAATGCAGACGTTGAAGAGCCATCAGCGCCCGAAGAACAGCTTTCAGCGGTCGATAAAGAGCCCGCGCCCGACGCCCAAACCCCCGCTAACGATGAACCCACAAACCTGCAACTGGCGGTCGAACGCATCAACCTGAGCGACAGCGCCATTCATTATGTCTCCCATCAACAAACTGCCGACGACCAAATCGAGACTCCCGGCCAAATCGAGAACCCCGAAGAAGCCGCAAACCCGCAACGCCTGAGTCTGCAAAACCTGCAAGTCGACATCGAGCACTTCAATCTCCAGGGCGAGATCTTTACCCTGGCCATGCAATGGCAGTTCACGGCACCGGCCCCGGCAGGTTCGGAAGGGCTGACCGTGGACGGCTCTCTGACCAGCGTTGCGCAGTTGGCGCCGAATATGAGTGAATTTCAGGTTGGCGAAGCCAAACTGAAACTGGCCGTGGCGGGCGATGAACAGAGCATGCCGCTGGAACTGCGGTTCGATTTCGCCGTCAGGGATCTGCAAAGCGAGCCTCATTATTCCGGTGAACTTAATCTGGCACCATTCAGCCCCAAAGAGCTGATGACCGCACTGGGTCAGGCGCCACTGCGGACACGGGAAGCCCAGGCACTCACCAGCCTGGCGGTTACCGCGTCGATTAGTGGCGACAGCAACAGCGTTGCGCTCAATCCCCTGACGATTCTTCTCGACGAGACCCGCCTGAAAGGCCAATTCTCCGTCACCGATTTCACTGCCGGCGCCTTCGAGCTGCTACTGGAGGGCGACGGTATCAATGTGGATCACTATCTAGCGCCGGCCGCGGAAGCACCCGCCGAAGCGTCAGCCAAGGTGCCAACCAGCAGCGGCGACGAACCCCTCATTCCCCTCGACGCCCTGAAACCACTCCAGGCTAAAGTCAGTGTCGACTTTAAAGAGCTGACTATCGCCAACATGCCCCTGACCCAGTTCCGCCTGCGCCTCAATGCCAAGGACGCGGTCATCCGGCTGGAGCGATTCAGTGCCGACCTCTACGGAGGCACGATTGTCACCAGCGGCAGCCTCAACGCCCGCACCGATACCGCCGTCATCGAGTTCGAGAGCGGCATACAGGGGTTGCAACTGGAACCCCTGATGCGGGACCAACAGCCGAAGTCGAAACTTGGGCTGGCGGGCGCCCTCAATGCCGCCGCCGAGGGTACCACCCACGGGCTGACGTTGAACGAACTGCTCCAGGCCGCAAATGGCGAAGCCAACTTCGCCGGCGATGACATTCGCATTTCGCCGCTGAACATCGAACAGCAGTTCTGCCGCATCGTCGATCTGGTCAATCAGGTCGATGCTCCCGACAAATCCTGGCCCGAATTCACCCCAATGAAACAACTTTCCGGCCAGATCAATCTGGTCGAAGGACAGGTTACGATTGAAGAATTCGCCGCCGGCGTCGAGCATCTGGTCGTGGGTGCGAAAGGCGAACTCAACCTCTTCAGCGCCGGCTACGATATTACTCTGCCCCTGACCCTGACGAAGAGCAGCACCAGCGAAACCGGTTGCCGTGTACAGAGCGATTTCTGGCTGAACCGCAGCCTCAGCTTGTTGCGCTGCCAGGGGTCCTTGAGCACACTCGACCCGGCTGCCGACTGCGGTGCGGATAAAAAGGGCCTGAAGACCCTGACCAAGGATTTTGCCGCGTATAAGTTACAGCAGAAATACGGCGAGGAAATTGAAGCGGCCGAACAAAAGCTCGACAAGAAAAAAGCCGAGTTGCGTGACCAACTCGAAGAAGAGCTCGGAGAAGAGGGGCAGAAACTGGAGGATCGCTTGAAGGCGATTTTCCGCTAGTGCGAAGACTCCGATTTGATTGAGCTGCCTCTTTTTTATTACCTGGCAATACCCGTTGTACTGATGGTGGGTCTTTCCAAGGGCGGCTTCGGAGGTGGCCTCGGAACCCTGGCGGTGCCGGTTCTGTCCCTGGTGATAGACCCGCGGCTCGCGGCAGCGGTTTTATTGCCGATCCTCTGTGCAATGGATCTGGTGAGCCTGTGGATGTTTCGCGGCACCTGGGACAGACGCAACCTGAAAATCATCCTGCCGGCGGCCTTGGTCGGCATCGCGGCCGGCGCCCTGACCTTCCGCTATATGGATGCCAACATGATACGTTTGCTGGTGGGCATAATGGCGCTCTATTTTGTCGGTCACTATCTTTGGGGCAGGTACCTTTTGCAGCGGGCAAAGCCGCAAGCTGTCAACCGCCTGCGCGGCAGTTTCTGGGGAGGGGTTTCCGGCTATGCAAGCTACATCGCTCACGCTGGCGGTCCCCCCATTTCCGTTTACCTCCTGCCGCAGCACATGCACAAGACCCGGTTCGTGGGTACCACCGTGGCCTTCTTCGCCATCGTCAATTACCTCAAGCTGGTGCCCTACGCGTGGTTCGGCCAACTGAACGCCGGCGCCCTGACGACATCCCTGATGCTCCTGCCATTGGCACCACTCGGAGTCTGGCTGGGGGTTTTCCTGCACCGCAGGGTATCGGACAGAGGCTTTTATATCATGTGCTACGGCCTGCTTTTTTTCGCCGGCATCAAGCTGATTATCGAAGGCGGCACCGGTATTTTCTGACAGTCGGCCGCTTTTACGGCATTATCAATGAGGATCAACACGAGGGCTTGGCAATGGATATCAATGACGACGACAATGCTTCAACGGAATCAGCCCCAACGGATTCAACCACCGAACCCGAAGCCATGCTGACGCCTGTCGAGGCGCGGGTACTGGGTGCGCTGATGGAGAAACAATTGACCACGCCGGACGCCTATCCGCTCACCCTCAACAGCTTGGTATTGGCCTGCAACCAGAAAACCAGCCGGGAGCCAGTGACACACTTGACCGATGGTGAAGTGCAGCGCAGCCTGACCCAGTTGCAGGATCGCAAATTGGTGGAGGTGGATTATGGCTCCCGCGCCAACCGCTTTGACCAGCGCCTGACCCGGGTGCTGGGCCTGGACAAGCCGGTGCAGGCGCTGCTCAACGTGATGATGCTGCGCGGACCTCAGACTGCCAGTGAGTTGCTGACTCGCACACAGAGGATGTACCGGTTTCAGGATGCCGTAGAAATCGACGAGCTACTGGCCAGCCTCTGCCAGAAAACCAAACCGGTGGTACAGAAAATCCCCCGCCAATCTGGACAGAGAGAAGAACGCTACGTCCATTTGCTCTGCGGCAAGCCGGATCTCGCCGCCCTCAGCGCCAGCACCCGGTCCCCTTCCTCCGGAACATCAGATGGGTCGCTGAAAGCGCTGGAAGAGCGGGTGGAAAAACTGGAACGTCAGCTGGCCAGGCTGCTGGAATCCCATGGCATTGACGAAGATCAATGAAATATTCTTGTCAAACTGCCACGCAACTGGCTCAATTGGAGTCGCGCAGAGACACACCTTTCAACAAACAACCATAAATGCCACGGAGCCGCCATGTCCCTCTCTCCCGACATCATTCACGAAATCGAAGTTCTCAGCCTGTTCAGCGCAGACTCTATGCGCGAGGGCATAAAGGTACATCACACGGCGGAGCCGACACATATCGCCGCGGCGGAGCGGTTGTTTGAAAAAGGTTTGATGACGCAGAAGGACGGTGGCTATCTCACCAGTCTGGGCATGGATGCGGTGACCCACGTCCAGGGGCTTTTGACAATCCTTGCAACAGGCTGACGACGGCTGATCCCGCTAGCCTTCATCGTCTGCGGGATCCCTCAGGTCAGGCTTGTCATGCAAATGGGATTTAACCATGCCCCTGCGGTGTTTCAGCGCCGCATCCAGCTTCTTCACTGATTCGCCTATGGCGATGTATAAATCCTGATTGCTGGCATGCACCACCACCGGCGCCCCCATGAACTGGGTGTTGACCTCGATTTTTTGCGCATTCCTTTCGACACTCAGATAAATGTCCAGTCGGTCCAGGTGGGGATAATGTGCCGCGATCTTGGCAAACTTGCTGTTGATGGCTTCCCGAATACCTTCGGTAATATCGACGTGCTGACCGGACAGATTGATTTGCATTAGGCGGCATTCCTTTCTTGGGGTGTATACCTAATATGGATGGCGCGGGACGCAAATTCAAGCGACAGCATCTCTTCCCGCTGAATTCATGTTGGATGTCCTTTCGGTGCTATCCCTGGCAAATGCTGGTTTAATAGCGCGTTGAACACCTCGTGCCCGAAATTCTCACAGCCTTAATTTCCCACAGCCACAGAGAGTACCGTGTCCAAATCCGCAAACATCTCCGTTCCCCTGCTTATCTGGCCGCTGGCTTTCGCGGCGGGCATCGGTATCGCGGCAGGGACTCTGAGCTATTCGCCCCAGGGGCGCATCAATGTTCTCTGGGTGTGGCTGCTGTGGGCGGCACTACCATTATTGGGTTCCGCCGGGTCGCTGGTTTTTGCGCTTTTGGGGTCGTCCAGGCCCTGGCTGTTTCAGTGGCGCAACCGCTCCCTGGGTTGGTATCCACAACCGCGGCAGCGCCTGCAAATGCTGTGGCTGCTGCAACTGGTCTGGTGTCTGCTGGCGCTGGGCATGGTGTTGGGCTATTGGTTACTGCTGCTTTTGTCGGACCTGGCCTTTGGCTGGAGCTCGACCCTGATCGACGACGCCGGGGTCATTGCCGGAGCCGTCGAATGGCTGGCCTTTCCCTGGCGCAGTCTCTGGCCGGCAGCCGTGCCGACGGCGGATACTGTCGCGGCGACCTATTTCCAGCGCATTGCGCCCGCCACTACCGAACCGGCGCTGGCGACAGACTGGTGGCGTTTCCTGATGGCTTCGTTGATCGCCTACAATCTAATGCCCCGCGCGCTTCTCGCCCTGCTCTTCTACGGACGCTGGCGGTGGAGTCATCGCCAAGGTTTACTGGTGCATTCAGAAGCACCCTCCGAACCGGCCATCGCCCCGCAGCACCAGCCGGTCGTTGAGGGCAGGCTCGCCGATTGGAACCAGGCACTGCGACTGACCTGGGAGTACCAGGACCCGGCGCTGCCCGGTTTCGGCCTGAGCACCTGGGAGCAAGACGAACAGCGTTTGGCGCAGCTACTGGCACAACAGCCCAAACGGCTGCTGTGGCAGGTCAATGCCACGCGCTCACCGGTCGCGGAATTGGGCGACCTTGTGGCCACCGCAAGAGCCGGCGGTGTTTCCGCGCAGGCACTCTGGGCGCGACCGGACCGGGCTACGGACCCGGAGCGCCATATCCGAAGCTGGCACTCCTTTGCGCGTCAGCACCAATTGGTGTGGATCGTGGATGAGTGATTTTTCCCGGAGAGACCGTTCATGACATCACCATTCACGACATCACCCTCATGACATCAATAGTTCCTCATCTGTGCGTCGTCGGACATCCCAACAAGGGCAAGTCCTCCATCGTCTCCACACTGATTGAGGACGACAGCGTGCAGGTGGGCGCCGAGTCAGGCACCACCACCCGAGCCAGTACCTTCGACTTCGTACTCGGCGGCCAGCGCCTTTTGTCTCTGACGGATACGCCGGGCTTTCAGCGCGCGCGCCAGGTACTGGCCTGGCTGCAGCAGGAGGATGTTGCGCCGGCACAACGGCCGGCGCGGGTTCGCGCGTTTCTGGACCACCGGGGGCACGCGCAGCGCTTCCCCGATGAGGTCGCCTTGCTGACGCCCATCATGGCCGGAGCCGGGATTCTTTACGTGGTCGACGGCGCCCAGCCGGTGTCGCCAGCGGACGAGGCCGAGATGGAAATCCTGCGCTGGACCGGTCAACCGCGCATGGCAGTCATCAACCCCATGGGTAAACTGACTCACCAGGACGAATGGCGGCGGGCACTCAGTCAGTTTTTCCAGTGGGTGCGAGTCTTCAATCCCCTGACCGCCGCCCTGCCCGCGAGAGAGATGCTGTTGCGGGCCGTGGGTGAGCTGGCGCCGGGATGGTCGCCGCCGATTGCCGAGCTCTGCCGTCGATTGGAAGAACGGGAACAGGACCGTTTGATCGAAGCCAGTCATGCACTGGCCCATTACTGGTACACCCAGATGGGCCAGCGTGTCGCCCTGTCACTGGTGGACAAAGCGTTCGCCAGAGGTTTCCGAAATGACCAGGAGGAAACCCTTGCAGCGGAAAACAAGTTGCGCAAGATTCTGGATAATCAGGAAATGCTGTTTTTCGATCAGTTGCGTCAGGACTGGGGATATGAATCCGCGCGGTTGGCATCGCGATCGCAGGATCAGGACCCCTGGCAACTGGGTGGTGCGCAGTTGATGAATACCGAAACCTGGTATCTATGGGGGCTCAAGCAGCGCGAACTATTGCTGGCCGCGGGCGGCGCCGGCGCGGCTACGGGCCTGCTGGTGGATGCCGGGCTCGGCGGCACCTCCCTGTTCCTCGGCGCCTTGTCTGGAGGCCTGCTCGGCTCGGCCGGCGGCTGGTGGGCGAGCCGGCAAATGACCGGCAAGCGCCTGGGCTGGCTGCCGCTCTCTCACCAAAAGCAGTTTGTCGGCCCGGTGCAACACCCCAATTTTCCGCTGGTGGTCATGGCTCGCGCATTGACCTATACACAGCAGTTGTGGCTGCGACCCCATGCACAGAGAAGCGTCCTGGCATTGCGCAGCCAAGCCCGAAGCTGGACCCACAAGGAGCAGTCCCAACTGATTCAGTGGTGTAAACTCGTGCAGAAAAATCAGTGGAAGCCATCCCATCAGGAGGCTTTGCGGGACTGGGTCGAGCAGAGTCTTCGAGGGGCCATAGCGCAAGCGCTGCGCGGCGAGGAAAATGCCGCCTGGCAGCCGGACCTTGCGGAATGAGTTTTCATCTCCATAATGGAACCACCCTGTTTCATCCATTGTTTAGTCTGAGGGAGCAACCCATGCCGTCTTTCGATATTGTGTCCGAAATTGAAAACGAGGAAGTCCGCAACGCGGTAGAAAATGCCAATCGCGAATTGGATACGCGCTTCGACTTTCGCGGCGTAGACGCGAGCTTCACATGGTCCAAGGAAGAAACCACGCTCAAGGCGGAGGCCGATATCCAGCTCCAGCAAATGGTGGACATGCTGCGCACCAAGCTGGTGAAGCGCGGCGTCAACCCCGAGACCATGAATATCGGCGACCCGGTGCATTCCGGCAAGACCTTCAGCATCAAGGTGACTTTCAAGGAGGGCATAGACGCACCCACCGCAAAGAAACTGGTCAAGATGATCAAGGACAGCAAGATCAAGGTTCAGGCCGCCATTCAGGGAGAGCAGTTGCGCATCACCGGTAAAAAACGCGACGACCTTCAGGCCGTAATGGCGCTGGTACGTGAATCCGATCTGGAACAACCCTTCCAGTTCACCAATTTCCGGGATTAGCTTGGGGTTTTATATTATGCTCGCGAGCCGTTTGGCATTAGGATGGATTTTCGGAAGCGCAGAAATGCCAAACTCCGGCTGCGGCTCCGAATCACTCTCAGTTGAGCTTGTAGCTTGTAGCTTGTAGCTTGTAGCTTGTAGCTAATGATTATGATCGAGAAAAATCACCTGATTCAGTTGGCCAACCAGGTCATGCCATTCGGCAAATACGCGGGCCGGG
>CAZEWY010000066.1:0-15629 GCA_964515945.1 uncultured Cellvibrionaceae bacterium | reverse complement strand
CTTGTAGGGGCAGTTCTGCGAACAGTCCCGGGTGCCGATACAGCGGTTGTACACCATCACATTCAGCCCTTCGGAATCATGCACCGTGGCGCCAACCGGACAGACATATTCACAGGGCGCATTTTCACAGTGCTGACAGAGCATTGGTTGGAACAGAGTGCGCAATTCTCCAGGCGTTTTAACTGCGCTTTCACTCCTGTTGTCGCTCGTACAATCAACGGCGTGATCACGATCATCAGCAACGTAATAACGATCAATCCGCAGCCAATGCATCTCTCTGCCAGCCAATACCTGATCCCGGCCAACCACCGGAATATTATTCTCCGCCTGGCAGGCGATGGTGCAGGCACCGCAGCCGATGCAGGCATTCAGATCAATGGACATGCCCCACTGGTAATCACTCTTCGGAGAAGGTTCGGGGCGGGGTTCCGGATAGAGTGACTCCGATGGATTATCTGCGGTAGGGTCCGCCCGGATGAAATCCGGATCCTGTCTGAATTTTTTCAGGCTTGCATGGCGTACCGGGTGGCGATCTTCCAGACTGCTGTGATTTTGGGTTCGCGCCAGATCCACATGACCGCCGGCTTTTTTCAAAGTGACGCCATGACGAAAAGACAGGTTTTCGGAAAGTCGCAGCGGATAGGCATTCACACCCATTTCACTGCCGATGGAAGCTTCCCGATTTTCCACGCTGATGTTTCTACCATGCCCCAGATTAATCGTGACAGCATTTTCCGAATGTCCGGCAACAATGCATGCCGGAGCTTCAATATGGCCGGAGTCGCAGCGAGCTTCCACCAGATCGCCATCTTCCACCTGAAGTTTTTCCGCCAGCGTCCTGCTCATCAAGAGCGCGTTACCCCAGGTCAGGGTCGTCAGTGGCTGAGGCAGTTCCTGTAGCCAGGCATTATTGGCATAGGTGCCGTCCCACAGTCTGGGATCCGCAGCAAACTGTAGAATCAATGCTCCGCCGACATCGGGTGGTGGAGGAAGATCATTCGGCAATTGTGGGCGGACCATTTTTTCGATGGTTTCTGTGGCTGAGTTTTCAAGTTTGCCGGTTACCAGCATTTCATGCCACTGAACTTCAAATGTTTCCGCCGGGAATTGATCCTGCCAATACTGGCGAACACAATGGTAGTCGCTGATCCATCCATGTCCGCTCAAAAAGCTCAGCAGACTGTGGGGCGAAAATGTCTGATACAAAGGTGATATCAGCGGCTGCTGTATCGCAATGGTGCCGTCATAAGCCCTGGCATCGCCCCAGGATTCCAGTGCTTGAGACAGGGGAATGTGCCAGAGGCATTTCGCCGCCGTCTCGTCACGATAGGCGCCGAGATGAAGACTGAATTTGACCCGTTGCAAATGTTTGGAAAATTCAAAATCCGCCGGAGCATTGAACATGGGATTACAGTCGAGCAAGACCAGACTCTCAACACGATCGTGTGCCATGGCAAAGGTCAGCTCTCTCATAGACTCAGTCAAGAGTTCGCTTTTATGGGCGACGGTCTTATGAAATGTCACAGTCTTGCCGATATTGCCCAGATAATCATTGAGCCAATAAGCGATGGCGTGTATGGAAGATGGCTGATTGGCGCCAGGGACAATCAATCCCTTGCCTTTGTGTGCCCGAAGATCCTCGGCACAGGCTTTCAGCCATTGACGCTCGACCGGCGATATCCCCACGGCATGTGGCAGATTTTTCCCCGTCACCTGTGCCACGAGAGAGTACGCGAGCGCATATACCGCCGCGGCGTTTGCCGCCAGTCGGTGGTCTGCCATTGCACCCATAAGCCCAGGCGTGCTCTCGACCGCGTAGACCCGGGACATTTGTTGTCGCGGGTCCCGGCGCTCGGCAAACTCGCGCGCATAGCGCAGACTTCCCGGCAACTCTGTCAACAGGTCTCCATCCAGTTGCACCACGATATCGGCGTTCTTTAGATGGTAATTTGGGACCATATCTTCACTGCCATCTTCACTACCATCTTCTCCACCAAACGCCATGCGCGCCCCTGCCAGTGCATTGTCATCATTTAGCGGCTGCCACTGGTGCCAGTGGGCATTGGGGTAGCGATCACGCAAACGATCAATTTGTGCCGCCAATGACGGGGACGTGATCAATGGAGTCAAAATATACAGGCCTTGCCCGCCCTGGTTAGACCACTCCTCCATCTTTTGCGCCAGTGCGAACTGCAGGTCTCCGAGGCTCTGTATCTGGCCATTTTTTTCGATAGCGCGGGAGCGGTCGGGATCATAAAGATTCAGCAACTCAGCCTGCATGAAGACGTCACTGGCGCCGAGAGAAGCGGGGTGCGAAGGATTGCCTTCGATTTTGGTTGGCCGGCCCTGATGGGACTCCGCGATAACCCCATAGCCGAAGCCATTTCGCGTAAACACGCTGCTGTAATAGCGGGGATTACCCGGCACCAGGGTTTCCGGTTTATGGACATAGGGAATGATTTCTTCAGCGGGTGCCTTGACACAACCGGCCAAAGGTCCACTGACACCGGCGGCTCCCAGAGAGGCGATCATCATTTTCAAGAATCGCCGCCGGTCGAGGCTGGCTTCCGCCACAGGAGCGTAACGCTCACGCAGCTGTTGCTCCAGGTTTTTCCCTGAGTCGGCCTCCTGAGGTTCCCAGGAATTTACGCCGGCCTGACATTCAATGTTAACCGCAGGAATGCGACTGACCTTTGGAATTTCGCGATCCGTCACTTCAGGGTTCCCCTTTCCTGATTACAAATTATAAATTCCTAATCACCAATCACCAATCACCAATCACCCATCACCCATCACCAATCTCATCACTGTTTCACCGATGGCAAATGGAACAATCGGTTAATCCGCCGGTATGAATGTCATATTGTTTCAGTAATTGTTTGCCCATCGCGGCCTGTGACTCTGACGTCCATCCCATTGCTGTGACTTTATTCACGGGGCGCAGTGCCTGCTCCGGCTGTCGATGGCAGCCAAGACAGAAACTCATATGGAACGCATGTGTTGCATGGGTCAATGACATTTTTTCAATATGACCATGACAGCTAACGCATCCGACGCCTTTGTTAACGTGGATGCTGTGATCGAAATAGACGTAGTCCGGCAAGTTGTTGATACGCACCCAGTGGAGGGATTCATGATTCGCCAGACTTTGTCGAACCGGTGCCAGCATTTCTGCATCGGTCCATAACTGAGAGTGACAGGTCATGCAGACATGAGTGCCCGGCATACCAGCGAATGATGATTCCTCAACCGAGGCGTGGCAATACCGGCAATCAATGTTGAGAGCGCCGGCATGGTGTTCGTGGCTGAACGGCACTGGCTGTTGTCTCGGAATGCCAACGCCGGTTCGATAGGGCGTTCGCACGGCAATCATGAGAATCGCCGGAACAATGATTGGCAAGGACACCAGCCCGACGAAACCAATGCGGATCAGGGTGTTTGACCATTGTGGAAATAGCTGGGCCACGATCTGGGCCTGTGGTCTGTGTACCAAAATTATAAATACTGCAACGCGTGTACCATCGTGAAATAAATTTGGAAAACAATACTATCGGGCGCTACTTATGGCAGATACACCGTTTGAAAATATGCAGTTCCTACAAGACTTTTGTATCTTCTCGCTCAATGCCACTACACGAACGTCAAAATCTTGATTTTGCTCTGCGCCTCTCCCTCGGTGAATACCGTTACCCGATCCCTTACGCGTTGAAAGACCAGATTTACCTGAGCATCACCCAGGGTTATTCCCTTGAGCACCACCTGATTGATACCATTCGGCAACTCGGGATGTTCCACACGTATCTCGTTGCGCCATGCGTCAATAGTGACGCCGAGACAAGCCTGAAGTGTCATGAATACTGACCCCGAAGACCAGGCTTGGGGCAAGCAGGCAACAGGGTAGGCGATAGGCGTTTCACTGGACAGGCGCTGGAAGCCGCAGAAGAGCTCCGGCAGGCGCATGCCAAAATGCACCGCCGCGCCAAACAGTTCCGACAGAATCTTGGCGGCGCCGGTGCGCTCGCCGTAGCGCGCGATTCCAGCAGCACAAATAGCTGTATCGTGGGGCCAAACGGAACCGTTGTGATAGGACATGGGGTTATAACGCACTTCATCTGTAGCCAGGGTGCGTACACCCCAGCCGGAATCGAAACTACTGGATAGCAGTTGCTGGGTGACCTTGTACGCGCGCTCCGGCGTAGGCAGCCCCACAAACAGCAGATGGCCGGCATTGGACGCACGCACGCGGCAGGCTTCTCCGGCACCGTCCAGAGCCAGGGCGTAAAAGCCGGATTCCTCCATCCAGTAGCGTCGTTCCACGGCTTCGCGAATGGCTTCCGCGCATGCCCGCCAGCGCTCGGCGGCTTCGCCGTTACCGCGTCTTTTCGAGAGTTTCGCCATGGCTTTCAATGCCGCGAATTTATAGCCCTGTACTTCCACCAGGGCAATCGGCCCCTGAGGGAATTCACCGTTCGCATGAAAAACGGAATCCTCGCTATCCTTCCATCCCTGATTGCGCAGTCCGGTCGCCTCACCACTGGCATAACCGAGAAAGCCGTCGCCGTCGCTGTCGGTAACCTGCTCGATCCAGACCATGGCATCCTCCAATGCCGGCCATATTTCCTCGATAAAGTCGAGGTCCGCTGTTCGGTCCGCATAAGCACCCGCCAGCATGACAAACAAGGGCGTGGTATCCACGCCACCGTAGTAGAGACTGAAGGGGACTTCGTTGAGCCGGCTCATTTCACCCTTGCGGGTTTCGTGCATGATCTTCCCGGGTGCGGCATCCCGGAAGCTGGAAAATTCCTCCGCCTGATGGCTGGCAAGAAAGGCGAGCACGCCCCGGGCAATACGGGGATCAAACCAGAGCATCTGCATGGCGGTGATAACCGCATCGCGCCCGAAGGGTGTGGAGAACCAGGGAATGCCCGCATAGGGGTAGGGTCCCGTCGGCAGCTCGGTGGTCAGCAGGGCGAGATCGGAGCGGGATTTCTCCAGCCAGCTATTGAAAATATGTTCGCCCGATTTGATAACACCGCCACCGTTGCGTCGCCTGCGCATGCTCCGGCGCGCCTGCGCGGCCGCCCATCGATACCGATCCCGTGTCGGTGGCTTTTTGTAATCGGGGCTGACTTCAATATAAAGCTCCACGCAGGTATTGCGCGGCAGGGTGAACACAAATTCCGCGGTGCCACTACTCAGTTGACGGGGGGCTTGTGAAAAACTGATCGCGGACTTGCGAACAAGATCGTCGAGTCCGCGATAACCGAGGATGACATGATTTTCACCAGTCACCGGGTCCAGAATTTGCCCATAGGCTTTTCGCTTGATGCCGCGCACTTCAAAAATGTCGCGAAAATCCGCGGCAAAATGTACCTCCAATGGCGCAATGACTTCACGCTCACCATAGTTGACCAATTGCAGCCGCTCGTACATGCATTCCTTCCAAAGAAAACGCGAGCGATCAATATGGATGACTCCTTCCGGAATTGATCGGTCGCCGAGTGGCGGCAGAGGGCGATTGGTGATGTGGGAGTTGAAATAGACATCATCGCTGCTGAGCGATCCGCTCAGCAGTGACAGGGGTTTGTCCCCCATAAGCAGGCGATATTGCGATAATACCCGCGTATCATTGCGAAACAGGCCATCACCCTTACCGGAAATGTCACCCATGGAATTGGCCACTATAAAAGTGTCCATGTGCTTGAGTGCCAGCAGATTGTACGGCATGGTGGAATCTTCTGATTCCACGGTGACAGTCTCCGGTGTTTCCGATCCGGTGACGGGTACAGCCGCTTCGCGGCCGGTCATTTCCTTGTAGAGTGAAACGTAGTTCTTCGCCATATCAGTGGCGGAAAATCGTCGCTCGAATTCCTTCCGGATTCTCCCGCGATCCAGTTCCGCGACCTTGCGCACGGCTTCCGCCGCTTCCTCGTCATTGTTGACAATAAAACCGGTAACGCCATGCTCGATAATTTCCGGTACGGACCCGCAATTCCAGGCAATGACAGGCGTGCCGCAGGCCATGGCCTCGATCATCACGACGCCAAAAGGCTCGGGCCAGGCCACTGGAAACAACAGGGCTTCCGCGTTGCCGAGAAAATCATTCTTTTCGTCATCGCCCAACTCGCCAAGGAACTTGACGCCAGGGTCCTCGAGCAGGGGTTTGATCGTCTCCCGAAAATAGCAGGCATTGTGAGGCTCGATCTTGGCGGCAATTCTGATGTTCTTGCCCAGCCTTTGGGCAAGTTTTATCGCGACTTCCGGTTGCTTCTCCGGCGCCAGACGCCCGAGAAACGCGAGGTAGGATTGAGGAGAGTCGATTCTGGGGGTAAAACGATTCAGTGGCAGACCGTGATAAATGGTGCCCGCCCAGTGGGCGAATGAGAGCGGGGTACGCTGACTGTCGGAAATCGAGACCAGGGGATAGTCCGGCCATCGCTGGTAGAACTCTTTCAGGTCTTCAATATCGAGCCGGCCGTGCATGGTCGTCACCAGCTTGCCCGCATAACCTTCAAACAGGGGGTAGGGTAGCAAATCTACATGAAAATGCAGAATATCAAACTCATGTGCCCGCTTGCGCACTTCATTGAGCATGGACAAATGCGCGGCGTTTTCGGATTTATACGGGTGCTCATCCAGCCAAATCGCCTTTTCCCGACACTTCACCAGTTTCGCCCGGGTCCGGGAATCGCCACTGGCGAATAGGGTAACGTCATGCCCAAGGTCAACCAGCGCGTCGACCAGATAAGCGACGACTCTTTCGGTGCCACCATAAAGACGGGGAGGAACGGATTCATAAAGCGGCGCAATTTGTGCGATTTTCATGAGCGCGCCTCACGGAAAAAAAATGTTACAGCCATAAAAATTCTTCCCATGTTAGAGGTGCCCTTGCACTGCAAAATCTGTGACAAAATCCATGCGCACAAAGCAAATGCGACTTTGTTTCTAACGTTCTTCAAGAACCAACAAGTTCCACCGGTAAGTTTTTTCAATCGGTTGTCACATCTACTTCTCAACCTCATGCCGAAGCATGGCGCCCGCACGGCAGATTGACGCTCATGAGCAGCGAATCGATGGCATGATCGCTGCACTATACGCGGCCTATCAGAGGAGCCATGACATGAGTGAAACAGTCGGAGACTTCATTCTCAAGCGCTTGAATGCGTGGGGTATTCACCGCATCTACGGCTATCCTGGCGATGGCATCAACGGCCTGATGGGCGCGCTGGACCGTGCCGGTGATCGCTTTGAATATGTGCGTGCACGGCATGAGGAAATGTGCGCGTTCATGGCCTGCGCGCACGCCAAATTCACCGGCGATATCGGTGTTTGTTTGGCGACGTCCGGTCCAGGCGCCATTCATTTGTTGAATGGCTTGTACGACGCCAAACTCGATCACCAGCCGGTGCTGGCAATTGTCGGGCAGAGCGCGCGCATCGCCATGGGTGGCCATTTTCAGCAGGAAGTTAATCTGATGTCGCTGTTCAGGGACGTTGCTGGCGACTATGTGCAAACGGCGATGGTGCCGGCGCAAGTGCGCCATCTGGTTGATCGGGCAATACGCATCGCCATCTCGCGACGCACGGTTACCTGCCTGATTGTGCCCAATGATCTGCAGGATCTGCCGGCGGTGGAAACGCCGCCGCGTATGCACAACGCCATCCATTCGGGCGTCGGTTACGCAGCACCCCATATTGTTCCCGAGGATGCCGATTTGCGTCGCGCGGCCGACGTGTTAAATGCGGGTGAAAAGGTGGCGATGCTGGTCGGTGCCGGCGCGCTGACGGCGACCGATGAAGTTATTCAGATTGCCGATCTGCTTGGGGCCGGGGTGGCTAAGGCGCTACTCGGCAAAGCCGTTCTGCCCGACGACCTGCCGTGGGTGACGGGATCAATTGGCCTGCTGGGTACCAAGCCAAGCTGGGACCTGATGATGGAGTGCGACACTTTGTTGATGGTTGGTACCCGTTTTCCCTATTCGGAATTTTTGCCCGAGGAGGGCCAGGCGCGCAGTGTGCAGATCGACCTTGACCCGACCATGCTCAGCATCCGTTACCCCAATGAGGTGAATCTGGTCGGTGACAGCGCAGCGACTTTGCGCGCGCTGATGCCACTGTTGTCGGCCAGGACCAAGCGCGAATGGCGAGAGCAGATCGAAACCAATGTCGAACGTTGGTGGAATGTGCTGGAAGCGCGTGCGATGAATGACGCCAAACCGGTCAATCCCCAGCGCGTGTTCCACGAACTGTCGCCACGATTGCCGGATAACTGCATCCTCGCATCGGACTCCGGTTCGTCCGCCAATTGGTACGCGCGCGACATCAAGATTCGTCGCGGCATGATGGCCTCGCTGTCGGGCAATCTGGCAACCATGGGTCCCGGCGTGCCCTATGTGATTGCCGCCAAGTTCGCGTTTCCTGATCGCGTGGCCATCGCCATGGTCGGCGATGGCGCCATGCAAATGAATGGCAATGCGGAACTCATCACTATCGCCTGGTATTGGAAACAGTGGGCCGACCCGCGTTTGATCATTCTGGTGTTGAACAACCACGATCTCAATCAGGTGACCTGGGAGGAACGCGTTCTGGAGGGCGACCCGAAATTCAATGCCGCTCAGGATGTACCGGACTTTCCCTATGCGGGCTACGCCGAACTGCTGGGATTGAGGGGCATCAGGGTTAAGGCACCCGATGAGATTGGTCCAGCGTGGGACGCGGCCCTGGCCGCGGATCGGCCAACGGTCATCGAAGCGATTACCGACCCCGATGTGCCACCGCTGCCGCCGCACATTACGCTGAAACAAGCCAAGGCACTTATGTCCTCAATGCTGGCTGGCGATAGCGACAGGGGCGGCATAATCAAAGCCTCGACCAAGCAGGTGATAGATACCTTTTTGCCGGGGCACCATCACGATGAGTGAAGGGCAGAGTGATGCGTGATGCCACACCGGTAACACAACTCGACGTATGGAGCTATCGCATACCCACCGACGCGCCGGAATCGGACGGCACCTTGCGCTGGGACGCGACCACTCTGGTACTGGTGCAACTTCATGCCGGTAGCCGTATCGGGATCGGCTACAGTTATGCCGACGCGGCCACGGCGCGGCTGATTCGTGACACTTTGGCGGGGCAGATCATTGGGCGCGAAGCGCTGGATATTGCCGGCATTTGGCAAACAATGGTGGAGTCGATCCGCAACCTCGGTCGACCGGGAGTTGCTTCCATGGCCATCGCCGCTGTCGATATCGCGCTTTGGGATTTGAAAGCCAAATTGCTGCAACTACCATTGATGCGGTTGCTGGGTGCGGTACGGGAATCGATCCCCGTTTATGGTAGTGGCGGCTTCACCTCTTATAGCCGTGAACAACTACAGGCCCAACTGAGTGACTGGGTAGAGGCGGGTATTGCACGGGTCAAAATCAAGGTTGGACGCAACCCGGACAGGGATCCCCAACGTGTCGAGCAGGCCCGCGCCGCGATTGCGGCCGATATGGCATTGTTCGTTGACGCCAACGGTGGCTACAGCCGTAAACTGGCGTTGCGCATGGCGGAGCTGTTTGCGGCGCAGGGCGTGAGTTGGTTTGAAGAGCCGGTATCCTCCGATGACCTGGACGGTTTGCGCCTGATCCGTGATCGCGCCCCCGCCGGTATGGATATCGCCACCGGTGAATATGGCTATGACACGCCGTACTTTTCCCGATTGTTGGTAGCCGGCGCGGTCGACGTATTACAAGCCGATGCCACCCGTTGCGCGGGAATCACCGGATTTATGCGTGTCGCCGCATTGTGCGAGGCCCACTGTGTGCCGCTGTCAGCTCATTGTGCGCCATCGCTTCATATGCATCCCTGCTGCGCCGCGCAGTCTGCAAGACATCTGGAATATTTCCACGATCACGCCCGTATCGAACAACTGTTGTTCGATGGCGCATTGACGCCCAAAGACGGCGTGTTGCAGCCCGACCATTCCCGCCCCGGACTCGGCTTGGAGTTTAAATTCCAGGACGCGGAGCAATACGAGATCTGAAATGGATGCGAGCAATATCATTCCCAGTCTGGACATTGACGCAGGGTCCGAACATCGGGCAACTTTGCTCCAGGCCCTTACTGACGCCATTGACGGCGAAGTGCGGTTCGATGACGGAACCCGCGCTCTCTACGCTGTCGACTCATCCAACTATCGTCAGGTACCTATTGGCGTTGTCATTCCCAAAAGCATTGACGATGTGGTCAAAGCCATCGCCATCTGCCGTGACTACAGTGCTCCCGTCCTGTCGCGGGGCGGCGGCACCAGCCTGTGCGGGCAGACCTGCAACGTCGCGGTTGTTATTGATTACTCGAAATACCTGCGCTACATCCTCGAGCTTGATCCAACGCAGCGCCGCGCCATAGTGCAGCCCGGCGTTGTTCTCGATGACTTGCGCAACGCGGCGGAAGAGCATCACCTGACCTTTGCACCCGATCCCTCCACCCACACTCACAACACTCTGGGCGGCATGATCGGTAATAATTCATGCGGCGTGCATTCGATGATGGGCGGCAAAACCGTCGACAATATCGAATCGATGGAGATACTGACCTATGATGGTTTACGACTGCGGGTCGGCCCCACCAGCGAGGACGAACTTGACCGCATCATCGGTGAAGGCGGGCGCCGGGGAGATATCTACCGGCGCCTGAAAGCCCTGCGTGATCAATACGCCGATGAAATCCGCGCACGCTTTCCCGACATCCCGCGCCGCTCTTCCGGTTTTAACCTGGACCAACTACTCCCCGAAAATGGCTTCAATGTCGCCCGCGCCCTGGTCGGTACCGAGGGCACCTGCATCGCCGTGCTCGAAGCGACCTGTCGACTGGTGCCGAGCCCGCCCGCGCGATCATTGCTGGTGCTGGGTTACCCGGATGTCTACAGCGCCGGCGATCACGTCAAGGACGTACTCAAATTCAAACCAATCGGCCTGGAAGGTATCGACAATCGGCTGATCGATGACATGAAGGCCATTGATCTGCATCCCGAAGATATCAAATTGGTGCCCGATGGTGGCGGCTGGTTGCTGGTGGAGTTCGGCGGCGACGACAAACAGGCGGCCGACGCGCGTGCCCGTGCGCTGATGGATGCCTTGAAAGACAAAGACAATGCGCCGGTAATGAAATTATTTGACGATCCGGCGGAAGAGGAAATGTTGTGGACGGTGCGCTCGTCGGGCCTCGGCGCAACCGCCCATGTCCCCAAAAAAACCATTACCTGGGAGGGGTGGGAAGACGCCTCCGTGCCGCCGGAGACAATCGGCGATTACTTGCGCGACTTTCGTCAACTGTTGGAAAAATACGATTACGGTTGTGACCTGTACGGTCACTTTGGTCAGGGTTGTATCCACACGCGCATTGATTTTGACCTGGAAACCGCCGCCGGTATCGGCATCTTCCATGACTTTCTTGGGGAAGCCGCAGACCTGGTGCTCAGCTATGGCGGCTCACTGTCGGGCGAGCACGGCGACGGCCAATCCAAGGCGGAATTTCTGCCCAAAATGTTTGGCGAGGAACTGGTGCGTGCCTTCGGTGAGTTCAAGGCGATCTGGGACCCGGACAACAAGATGAATCCAGGCAAGGTGGTAGCCCCATATTTGCCGACCGAAAATCTGCGTATTGGCACCGACTATAATCCGGCGATTCTGCCCACCCATTTTCGCTATCCGAAAGACAGCGGGAATTTTGCGCGGGCGACCCTGCGTTGCGTCGGCGTCGGCAATTGTCGGCGCCACGACAGCGGCGTGATGTGCCCAAGCTACATGGTAACGCGCGAGGAAAAGCATTCCACCCGGGGCCGCGCACGCATGTTGTTCGAAATGCTCAAGGGCGACATCATCAAGGGCGGCTGGCGCAGCAGGGAGGTGCGCGAGGCGCTGGACTTGTGCCTCGCCTGCAAGGGCTGCAAGGGCGAGTGCCCGGTGCATGTCGACATGGCGACCTACAAGGCTGAATTCCTGTCCCATCACTACAAGCACCGTTTGCGACCGCGCGCGGGCTACGCCATGGGTTTGATCTATTGGTGGGCGCAGGCGGCATCGCACATGGTGCGCCCCATCAATTACCTCAGTCACACCCAACCCTTCTCCCGCTGGTTCAAGGCATTGGGCGGCCTCGCACCGCAACGTGACATACCGGTTTTCGCCGACAATACGTTGCGCCAGTGGTTTGCCGGGCATTCATCCGCTGAGACCGCGCGACCCCGAGTGATCCTCTGGCCGGATACCTTCAGCAACCACTTTATGCCCGAAGCCGGCAAGGCTGCGGTTGAAGTGTTGGAAGCGGCGGGCTACAAGGTTGAACTCCCGTCGCGCCCACTGTGTTGCGGGCGGCCTTTATACGATTGGGGGATGCTTGACCTGGCGGCGCGCCAATGGCGCCAGATACTGGCGACGTTGAAGGCCGATATCGTAGCCGGTACACCAATCGTCGGCCTCGAGCCCGCCTGCGTAGCCGCCTTTCGCGACGAACTGGGCAACCTGTTTTACGGCAACGAAGATGCCAAACGGCTGTCAAAACAGACCTTCACTTTGGCTGAATTTTTGATGCAGCTCGACTATCAGCCGCCGGAGCTCAAGCGCAAGGCGTTGGTGCAGGGCCACTGCAACCATAAGGCGGTGATGGGTATGGAAATGGACATCGCGCTATTTGAGCGCCTGGGTCTTGACTACAAAGTGCTTGATTCAGGTTGCTGCGGTCTGGCGGGCTCATTCGGCTTTGAAAAACACAAATACGACATATCCATGCAGATCGGCGAGCGCGTGCTTTTTCCTGCCGTGCGCGACGCGTCCGCCGACACTTTGATCGTCGCCGATGGTTTCAGTTGTCGCGAACAAATCCGCCATGCCACTGGCCGTCAAGCGTTGCACCTGGCAGAGGTATTGCGCATGACGTTGGGTTAGAAGCTTCAAGCTTCAAGCTTCGAGCTCAAGCCGCAAGATTTGGGAAAAGAAAAGGAGCCTGCGATGAATTATCAATTGATCCATGACGGCGAGGTCAAAACCTGGGCCGTCATTCTCGCCACGGGCGACGAAGTCAACGCCTGTCTGGAACAAGTCGCCGCAGCGGAAAACCTGGCGGCTGCACATTTCACTGCCATCGGCGCCTTCGAGCGCTGCGTACTCGGCTACTTCGACTGGCATGACAAAAGCTACCAACAAAACCCCATCGAAGAGCAGACCGAGGTGGCGTCGCTGATCGGGGATATTGCACTGAAGGACGGCAAGCCCAAGGTGCACATGCACGTTGTTCTCGGCAAGGCCGATGCCAGCGCCAGCGCCGGGCATTTGCTGCAAGGCCATGTGCGGCCGACGCTGGAGATTGTCTTGAGTGAAGCACCGACGCACCTGCATCGCCATCACGACCAGACATCCGGGCTGGCGCTGATTCGCCTTCAAGGCGATCCGGTATGAATTTCACAGGCCTTCCGGGCATAGCCTGTGGACGTCGGGATATCCAAAACTATTTTGGGGCGCTCGATTAAGAGCGTTACCCGACAATACAGGCTGCCGGGTTATTAGCTACAAAAATTATTTGCCACATACAAAAAAACAAAGACAGCGGAGGTTTAACCACAGTATCGACAATCACAGGTGAAACCCTTCCATGACAGCCACTCTCGCACTGATGTTGATCACCGCCATTGTTACCGCCGGTTATTTTGTGCTCGGCCGCAAAAGACGCATCGTTGTGTTTGAGCTGGACCCCAAAAAGCTTCCGGAGATAGACAAGGCGCTACCCCTGATAGCTGGCATTACCGACGGTGTCGTCTGCGACGGAAATTCCGTAGAAGTTTTTCAGAATAGCGACGTTTTTGGAGCCATGATGGAGAATATCAGTGATGCCAGGCACAGCGTACACCTGGAAACCTTCGTCTGGGAGAAGGGCGAACTTGAAAAGCAGTTTGTCTCGCTGATGTGTAACAAGGCAGAAGAGGGGATTCGCATTCGGGTTCTGATTGATTCGGTCGGTGCCATCAAGGCCGACGAGAAACAATTGCAACGTCTGAAAGATCACGGTGTGGAAGTGGCGGAGTACCGTCGCATCAGTTGGCTCAATATACGTCGCTTCAACAATAGAACCCATCGCAAGCTCCTGATCATTGATGGAGAAATCGGCTTCGCGTTCGGCCACGGCATCGCCGACAACTGGTTAGGTCACGCCGAAGACAAGCACCACTGGCGTGACACCGGAGTCAGATTGCGTGGCGCCGTGGTGAGATCCCTGCAGTCGGTATTCCTTCAGGATTGGGTAGAAGCCAGCGGCGATATCCCGGTCGATGATTCCTGCTTTCCGAGTAGTACCCACTGTGGAAATGCGGTTGCTCACGTCGTCAGTTCCACCGGAGATGCAAAATCATCCGTGGCCCTGTTATATAAACTGGCAATCGCTACCGCCCGACGGGAAATCATCATCCAGAATCCGTACTTTACTCCCAACCCCCAGGTTCCCAAGCTCCTGAAAAAAATGGCAGCGCGCGGCGTGACCGTGCATTTAATGGTGCCAGGCAAACATACCGACAGCCCCTTCGTCCGTCGCGCCGGTTTCTACCTATACCTGCCGTTACTACGCGCTGGAGTACGTTTGTATGAATACCAACCAACCTTGCTGCACCAGAAAATCGTCATCATAGACGGCAAATGGTCCCACGTGGGCTCCACCAACTTTGATGAACGCTCTCTCGCCCTCAACGCGGAAATTGGCGTTGGCATTCTGGATGAGGCGGTAGCCACGCAACTGAGGGCAGCCTATGAACAGGATTTAAGCAGCAGTATCGAGCAATCGCTGGAGCAGTGGGAACGGCGGCCAAAATACCAACGATTTCTCGACTGGTGCGCTTATCAGCTTCATGGGCAGATTTGAGGGGGATTTGGTTGAATGGGCTTACGCCATTGCGCGCGGTCTGAATTTTCAAACGGTGAACGCTGAGATTCGGGAGGGTGGCTTGGCAAGTAGAATTTGGTTGTCCCGCAGTGTCGTTTTGTGTTGGCATATATGGATATCGAATGAACAAAGAACTTAATCCAAAAACGTGGAAATTTTTCCAGGAAATTGTGGTGCCAGCCGTTCTGGGAAATACGGTATGGGCTCTGGCCTCTTTCCTTGTTGGGCATGAGTTTCACGTAGCTTCAATACCGAAAATTATCTCCCTTGTGCTCATTACCGTATTCTTTGTCGGTGATTGGTTTCGCGGTATTGGTAAAGTCAATATTAGGACCAATATCAGATTCATAATAGCAAGCAGTATCTTTTACTCCACGATTGTCAGCTACGCTATCGCAGCAAGTACAACGACTACAGATAGCAGTATTGGAGACGCAGCGCTCATATGCTTTTTTGCGACTACGGCTATAGGTCATCTCGTGGGCGCATGGAAGCGCTTCGAGATACCCAAACCCTGGGCGTTGGTTTTTGTTTCATTAATCCTCACATTGGCACTGTTGTCGAAATTATGGTGGGGTTGGCCATTCCTCGCCGAAGAGCATGCGTCCTGGGTTCAACCAATCGCATTGCTGTTCTACCTGCTCGCATGGGTCAAGCCTTGGTTTGCTAGGGCCTGTTAACACTAATTCGGTTGTCGCTGTTGTGACTAAAAAGCCACCA
>CAZEWY010000065.1:0-15794 GCA_964515945.1 uncultured Cellvibrionaceae bacterium | reverse complement strand
GTTAAGTGGCGTCTTCTAATGAGAGACCAATAGAAGCCCCATTTGACAATGAGCCGCACGCTCCCCAATAGAAGAAAACGTCCATGAGTCAAGGTAGTAATTCAAGTGGCCTTCGCCGATACAACGAGCGCGTTATTCTCACGTTTCTGCGCAAATACGGCATTGCCTCCAAATCCGATCTGGCACGCGCCACCAAGCTAACGCCCCAGGCTGTTACGCGTATTGTCGACGATCTCGAGCACGCCGCGCTGGTTGTGCGGGAAGGCCGCAGGCTGGGCGGGCTGGGACAGCCGTCCACGCTCTATTCGCTTAACGCGGCCGGCGCTTATTCCATAGGCATTAAAATCGGCCGGCGCGACCTTGAACTTTTGCTGATGAATTTCAAGGGTACTGTGCTGGAAAGTTACAAGCGGGAATTCGATCAGCCCGACCCCGATTATATTTTTGCGCAGATCGACGAACTGATCCCCACTCTGATAAATACCCTGCCCCCGCAAAGCCGGCCGAAAATATACGGCGTGGGCGTGGCCATGCCTTGGTTCATGGGCGCGCTGCGCAGCGAACAGGAAACGGAGCAGAATTCTTCCAGCTTGTGGCGCGACCTGGACATCAGCGCGGAACTTGGCAGCCGGATTGATCTGCCCCTGTATTTCGAGAACGATGGCGCCGCGGCCGCTATAGCGGAACTGCAATTGGGCGTAGGCAAGGACATTTCCGATTTTCTGTACGTCAACATAGGGGCGTTCATCGGCGGTGGCCTTGTTCTGCAAAGCAATATCGAGGTCGGCGTACACGGCAATGCCGCCGAACTGGCATCCATGCCGGTACCGCCGTCCAGGCTCAATTCAGCAAGCCTTGCCGATGGCCGCAGTTTCACCACCCTTACAGAGCGCGCTTCACTGCTGACCTTGCGCCGTCATCTCAATGCCAATGGCGTGGCTATCAGTCACCTGGGCGAATTGCCAGGAGTTATTGATCAGGCACGGCTCTATTTGCAGGAATGGATGGATGATTGCGCCGATGCACTGGTGTTTGCATTTCTGTCCGCCATCAGTATCGTCGATCTGAAAGCCATAGTGATTGACGCCAGTCTGCCGCGTTTCATCGTCGAAGAACTGGTTGCCATGGTGGCGCGCCGCATCAAGCATCAGGTATCGGGAGACATTTTTGTGCCGGATATTGTTGCGGGAGAATTGGGTGCTGAAGCGGTGGCGGTGGGTGGCGGCATTCTGCCATTCTATTCATCTTTCGCCGCGGACAAGACGGTGCTGTTGAAAGGTGCAGTGCCTGAACGGGTTGGTCAATAAAGACGTGCAATAAAAGAACGGTAGTAACGCAGGATAAAATAAATGGCTCGCATCCTTGCGAGCCGGTGGTTGCATCCAGTAACGCAGAATCTACCAGGCTGACTTCAAAGGCCAGGCTTCAATCGAATCGACAGTGGCCATTCCGCCACGGGAAAAAACCTCCACACCCTGGCTGCTGTCCTGCGGGAAGATCTTATCGCTGATCACCACAGTGCCATCGGCGGCAAAGACTTCAATTGAGGACCAGTCGACAAACACGCGCAGCGTGATCTTGCCGTTCTCGGCGGCCAAAGGTGCCTTGTGAACGCCAGGAAACTCCGGATGGAATTTCACCGCGCCGGACTGGGTGCGGTCCAGGTAAAGAGTCTCGGTTTGGGTGTCATAACCAAGAACGGTTTTTTCGTTGTCGCCCACGCGCAGGTTGAGCCCGAACTGTTTGGCGTTGCCCACATCAAACGTCACCAGCAACTCCATGGCCTCGCCTTCAAAACCCTGCTCCGTCAATGACCGAGTGCTGTCGTAGAGCGTAATATCGCGGCTGGAAACCTTGTCCCCGCGCAGAACTTCCAGTTCTTCTACCGGTGTTTGCGCCAGTTTCAGTTTGCCGTCCACGGTTTTCAGTGACAGCGAACGCACAATGCTCTGCGAGCTGCGCCAGGGGTGTGTAGGTAACTCCTGGGCGTACTGCCAGTTGTTCATCCAGCCTATCCACAGGCGGCGACCATCTTCTTCCGGAATGTTGGCCCAGGACACTGCCGCGTAAAAGTCCTTGCCATAGTCCACCCACTGATGAGGAATACTGTCTGACGTAGCTGACAGTTCAGTGTCGGGAACAAAACGTGTACCGTCGAATTCGCCGATAAAATACAGCCCGCCCGAACCACCTGCAACGGAGCCTTCCTCTCCCGCGCCCAGATCAATTTCCAATACCCATTTCTGCTTATCAGTGCCATCGATGTTCAGGGGGAACATGTCGGGGCACTCCCAAATTCCCAATTCCGACGCCGGCGATTCAAAGTGGCTCAGCAACGTCCAGTCTTTCAGGTTGGGTGAACCGTAAAACGCAATTTTGTAGTCGGTGGACAGGGCGAGCACCATCACCCACTGCTGGCTTGCTTCATGCCAGAAAACCTTCGGATCGCGGAAGTTTTCCAGGTTCTCGTCCAGCACCGGATTGCCGACGTACTTGGTCCAGGTGCGGCCATTGTCGAGACTATAGGCCAGGTGTTGGTTCTGTCCCTTGGCAGGTGCCTGCTTATGACCGGTATAAATGGCCACCATGGGCGGATTGTCCATGGTGCCGAAGCCTGTGGTGTTTTGGTGATCCACCACCGCGCTGCCGGAAAAAATCATGTATTCATCACTTTCGGGAATGGCAACGCCAAGTTCCTCCCAGTGCACCAGATCCTCGCTGACAGCGTGGCCCCAGCTCATATTGCCCCAGCGGGCGCCCTCGGGGTTGTACTGATAGAACAGGTGGTACTCGCCGTTGTGGTACACCAGGCCGTTGGGGTCGTTCATCCAGTTTTTCTGTGGCGAGAAATGGAACTGCGGCCGATACAGTTGCTGATAATCGCCGGTCGCGGTCGGCAGTACAGAGCTGGATGCTTTTTCATTCGTGCCATTGCAGCCAACAAGGGCAACGCCCATGGCTGCGGCTAGCGTGAATCTGGCAAAAGATTTCATGGTCTCTTTATCCTCTATTTGACATGGGCGTGAAGCGTGCTTTCCAAATTTTCCAGTGAACGGCCCTTGGTTTCCGGCATAACCTTCCAGACGAACAGCAGTTGCAGCATCATCATCAGACCGAAAAATACGAAGACATAGCCCCCGCTGGCGTCGGCAAAAACCGGAAACAGCCAGGACACCGCTGCCGCCATAAACCAGTGGGTAAAACTACCGAAAGCCTGCCCCTTGGCGCGTACCGCATTGGGGAAAATTTCCGAGATGAATACCCAGATAACCGCGCCCTGCGACAGGGCAAAGAAGGCGATGAAGCACAGCAGCCCTATCAGAACCCAAAGCCCCGATGTTTGTTCGGCCATAAATTGGAAGGCCACAATCAGCAGCGAAATGGCCGTGCCGACCGAGCCGACAAACAGAAGCGGTCGGCGACCGAAGCGGTCAATGGCAAACAGGGCCAAAGCGGTAAATATGAAGTTGGTGCCGCCGACCAATACCGCTTGCAGCAAAGACGCTTCCGCACTGAAGCCTGCTGCTTCAAAAATACGCGGAGCGTAATACATCAAGGCATTGATGCCGGACAGCTGATTGAACATGGCGATGGCCCATGCGCAAAAAACCGGTAGGGCATATTCGCGGCGAAACAGACGGTCCGCATGTTTTTCCGCGGGGGCATTCAAAGATTCGACAATTTCCTGCAGTTCATTTTCCACATCCGGTTCACCCATGCGTTGCAGAACTTCGCGGGCTTCGTCGGTGCGGCCCTGTTTGACCAGCCAGCGGGGGCTGAAGGGAATAAAGAACAGGAGAACAAAAAACAGGGCGGCGGGAAATGCCTCCACGCCCAGCATCCAGCGCCAGGCAATATCAGCGTTTATTTGGAGTCCGATCAGATAGTTGGAAAAGAAAGCCAGCAGAATGCCACCCACCACGTTCAACTGATTGATGGCCACCAGGCGCCCACGCAGGTGCGCGGGGGAAATTTCCGCGATGTACATGGGCGCGACCACCGATGCACCGCCGACGGCCAAGCCGCCGAGAAAGCGATAGATTAGAAAGTCGGTCCAGCCCAATGCCAGGGCGCTGCCCACCGCGGAGACGAAATAAAACACGGCGATCCCTAGCAGGGTATGTTTACGTCCGAATTTATCGGCGGGTTTGCCTATGATCAGCGCACCTATGATGGTGCCGATCAGTGCTATGGCCACGGTAAAGCCCAGCGATGCATTGTTCAGTGAAAATTCGGTTTCCAAGGCACTGGTGGTGCCGGAAATAACCGCTGTATCGAAACCGAACAACAGCCCTCCAAGAGCGGCAATGACGGTACTGGTGATAACGGTTTTGCGCGAGCCGGCGGACCGCACAGGGGAAGACGCTTTCATGGTTACCTCACTCTACTTATTTTGTCGGCTCCTGCCCGATGGCGGGGCCGATGGTTGTGCGGACGCCGCTAAAGCCGCGCCTCATTTGTTACCGAATTAGTGTTAACAGGCCCTAGGGGGCTGTACGGGTGTGGTTGCGAAGCATGCGGCCTTCGGACTGGTTGGCCTCATAGGCTCGCCTGGCCATGAGAATGGCACCAACTTCACCAGCACTGCCTCCGAGTTCCGGGGGCACGATGAAAGAGTCTAGACAAATCCCGGCGGCCGAGCAGGGATAATTATTCATCAACTCGGCGAAACGCTTGCGCACCTTCAAGAACAGGTGATCCTGCGTCATCACGCCGCCGCCCAGAATAATGCGTTCCGGCGCGTAGCTGAGTGTCAGGTTCCAGCACATCAGGGCGATGTAGTGGGCCTGGATCTCCCAGGCTATGTGATCGGCGGGCAGTGTTTCGGCGCGTGCGCCCCAGCGCTTTTCCAGTGATGGGCCGCAAATCAAACCTTCAATGCAATCGCCGTGGAAAGGGCAGCCGCCGGCAAAATCATCCGACTTCAGGTGGCGTGGTACCCGCATGTGGCCGATTTCGGGATGCATGGCTCCATTGACTGGGTGGCCATCGGATACCACACCGGCGCCGACGCCAGTGCCGATGGTGACATAAATATAGCTTTTCAAGCCGCGCGCGGCGCCCAGGCAGGCTTCGCCCTGGGCCGCGCCATTCACATCGGTATCGAAGGCCATGGGTACATCAAGGGCCGTTTGGATTTTTCCCAGGATATTGGTATTGGACCACAGAGGCTTGGGTGTGGCGGTAATGTGGCCGAAATCCGCTGCAGCCGGGTTGAGTCCCACGGGTCCAAAACTGGCCAGACCTATAGCGCCCAAAGGTCCATGACGACCTATCGCACCCTTGAGGAATGCAATAGCCCGCTCAATGGTTTCCTCTGGCGTGGTGGTGGGAAAACGCTCGCGCTCCAGTACCTGGTCCGGTCCCGTGGCGATTACGCAATTGAATTTGGTGCCGCCGGCTTCAATGCCGCCGAGCAAAACTGAATTCTTCACCGCAGTTTCTCTTATTGTGAATGGTCAACTTATATTTACGGGCCTTTAGCCCCCTCTTTCATTAAGTAAATCATTGTGAGTTAATGCTGTCAAACCATTTATATCGTTTGTTATATATAATATTTGTGGATATTATTGGCTCACTAATAAATAACACTGATTTAATAAAAGTCTTGAAATTGTTTTTTATGTATGCAATGTTTGCAAATGTGGAGTCTGCGATGAGACTTTGCCAGGATGAGAATAAAAGCTGAATTCTTATATTTTTTTGTTATGCCGTCCGTCCATCCTGCGCAATGAGCTGACTTTTCAATAATAAATGAGGGGAGTTGAATGAGATTTGATGAGAGCACTTTTTGGCGGAAACGCCCTTTTGCTGTACTTCTGGTAGCGGCATTGCTGATTGGCGGGTGTAAGACTGGACCAGCGGATGCGCCGGCCGTGAGCGTCCCCGAGGTTGCAAAATCTACCGGCAATGACGCGGACGTGGGCGAGGATCCCGCCACTGATGATTCCGGTGAGGACGAAGTCATAGAAGATTATCCCGCGGAACCGGCCTTTGAACACGCCGGTTTTGAGTTTTGCTGCGGTGGCTATGACACCTACGGACAGCATGCCTTCGTCGCCTCCGGCGTTGTGCAGAAACTGGATGGCGGGCAATGGGCCGCCGATATCAATGGCGCAATCGGCGAGCGGGTATTCGCCAGCTACGGTGACGGCTTCGACGATGCCAGCGATACAACCAAAGCCTGGCAGGGTTGGGAGCAGACCGGGTCGCTCACCACGCCGGAATTCGTGATTCCCACGGCTTACATCAACATGCTCACCGGCGGCGGTACCAACCTATACAGCGGCGCGAATGCCACCGCCGTGGTGCTGAAGATCAGCGGCGAGGTGGTACGTCAGGCCACGGGTAACGGGCAGGAGGCTTCGCTTTCGCCTGTGACCTGGGCTGTGAGTGACTACATCGGCCAGACTGCACACATCGAAATCATCGACGCTCACGCGGATGATGGCAGCGACGAATCACTCCCCTTTATTCTGGTCGACCAGATTGAAGTCAGTTCCACACCGGCAACCACGCCCAGTGGCGCGGACGTCGAAGGCGGTGAAGCACCCCTGGTGCTGACCGACGCGCCCGCAACCGAAGGAACGGCCCTTTTTACCGGTGCAAATCCCGAGCAAAATTTGGCCGGTTTCGAGTTTTGCTGTGGCCAGTTCAATACCTACCAGGAGCACGGCTTCGGCGCCACCGGCGATTTTATTCGGCTCAATGGCGGCCAGTGGGGCGCAGATATTCAGGGCGTTATCGGTGAGCGCGCCTTCGCCAGTTACGGTGAGTCCTTCACCGAAGACGGCGGTACATCCGCATTCATGGCATGGTCCGCCGTGGGCCGCGTGGTTACGCCGGAATTCACCATCGGCAGCCGTTACATCAACTTCCTGATCGGCGGCGGGAACAATCCCTATTCGGGTCAAAATGCCACGGCCGTGGTCTTGCGTGTTGAAGGTGTCATCGCTCGCCACGCCGTTGGCGCGAATGCCGACAACATTTTGGCCTGGCAGAGTTGGGATGTTTCCGCGCTGAAAGGCCGCCGCGCCGTCATTGAGTTTATCGACAATCACCAAGACGATGATTCCGACACAAGCCTGCCGTACATTATCGCCGACGAATTTCGTGCAGCGGAGAAGGCTGCCGTGGAGCCGACCGCCGATTCCGTGGTGACCAATAACATTCCCGCGCCAGCCGTGGACCGCCTGAAAATGGGCGACCCCAACCCTTACTACGACGGCAGCACCAGCACCTACCAAGTGTTCTACCTGCATGACGAAGGCCACCACCCCTGGTATCTGTCCCAGACCGAGGACCTGCTGAACTTCTCCAGCCCTGAATTGGTGCTGAGCGCCGGCGAAGCGGGCGATGCCCAGGACAACTGGACAGGTTCCGGCAGTGTGATTGCGGACGGCGCCGGTGGCTACCGCCTGTTCTACACCGGTCACAATCAGACCATCACGCCGGTGGAAGCCGTTATGCAAGCCAAATCCGAAGGCGGCAGCCTGACGCAGTGGACCAAGGCACCGGAGCTAACTTTCGCTGGCACCAGCGGTTACAGCAACTATGATTTTCGCGACCCCTGGGTGTTTTACAACGAAATCGAAAGCCAGTACTGGATGCTGTTGACGTCGCGTTACAACGATCAGGCGGCCATTGCCCTCTACACGTCCACCGACCTGAATAGCTGGCAACCGCAGGCACCCCTTTATACAGAAGCTTCACCGCTCAACCTGGAAGTGCCCGACCTGCTACGTCTCGACAGCGGCGAGTTTCTGATTTATTCCGATCAGCGCGACGCGTCCCGCCAGGTGCGTCACCTGGTGCCTGACACGGCGGGAACGGGCTGGGTATATCCCGCCTATGACGCTCTCGACGGCAAAGGTTTTTATGCCGGCCGCACGGCCGGCCCCGCCACCGAAAAACTGCTGTTCGGTTGGGTGCCTCACAAACTCGGTCGCACTGATGCAGGTTTATCGCGCTGGGGTGGGGACCTTGTGGTGCACCAGCTGAAAACCAACGACCTGGGCGATCTGGTGGTGCAACTGCCGGCAAAACTGGAAGCCGGCCTCGCCACACCGGCGTCCGCGAGTGTCGATTGGCAGAGCGGCAATGTCACTGATAACGGCAGCAGCCTGACCATCACTGGCGATGGCGCCTTTACGCGCGGCCCGGTAAATGGCGTCACTCGCATACAAATGCAGCTCACACAAATGCCCATCGATGCGAACTTCGGTCTGCAATTCCGCGACCCGGCCACCGAGCAGACGGCATTCATAACCTTCGACCCGGTTAACAACCACGTGGGCTTTCACTTTGAAAACGATGTAAACAATCCGCAGGCGCCCTGGGTTGAGGTGCCCCTGGATCAATGGAGCACCATTGAACTTGATGTTGTGCTCAACCCCGATCTGGAATATGGCGTGGTCTATATCAACAACTACCGCGCGCTGACTTTCAGGTTTTACGGGTTGGAAAAATACTCGGCCGGTGTATTCAGCCGAAGTGGCCTACAGGTCGATCTACTTGAACGTTTTACACAGTAACACCCACTATAAAAAGCAAATGAGGAGAACCGTCATGAATAAAAAGCTGTTTGTGCTGAGCGCACTGTCTTGCGCGCTCAGTCCACAGTTGGGTTTCGCTCAGTCAGGCCAGGGCAATGGCTCTGGCACTGACAGGGCGTCCGACCTTGAGGAAGTCATAGTCACTGGTTACAGCACGTCTGAAGCGGCTGAAGTTACCGGCGCCATTGCGTCCATAGAGCTGGAAGAAATTGAAGACCTGTCGTCCGGCAACGTCATGCAAAACCTGCAGGGGCGTGTACCGGGTTTGCAGATAACGACTACCGGTAACCCGAGCTCCACCGCCACCGTGCGCATTCGCGGACAGGGCCTTGGCCCGCTGGGTTTCAATGATCCGCTGTATGTCATCGATGGCGTGCCGACTATCTCCGGCATGCACGAACTAAACGGCAACGACATCGAATCCATGCAGGTATTGCGCGACGCCGCGGCGGCCAGCATCTACGGTGCGCGTGCCGGTAATGGTGTTATTGTGATCACCACGAAGCAGGGTTCCGGTGAGCCTCGCTTCGATTTCAAGTTGAATCAGTCGTGGGAAGACTTCGACTACGATCTCAATCCGCTGTCGACCCAGGGGCGTGCCCGCGCGGTTTTTCAGGCCGCCATCAACGATCGCACCAATCCCAACAGCGCGAGCCCGCTGTACAACTATGACTGGAACGGCGATTTCGACAATCCTCAGTTGAACGGTATCACCTATCCGGAATATCTGGACGCGGCCCAAACCATGCAACCCGCCAATACGCGCTGGTTTGATGAGATTACGCAAGTGGCAAAAACCACTGACATACACGCCTCGCTTTCCACCGGTTCGGACCGCTCGCGCCTCTACAGCTCGTTCGGCTACATTGACCGCGAGGGCGTGGTGGATAGCTCCCGCTTCAAGCGTTTGTCTTTCCGGTTGAATTCCAGTATGGACTTCAAGGACGGCGACATTACCGTGGGTGAAAACTTCACCATTACGGACCAAACCGCCAACCTGGTGAACGACCTGGCGCAGCAGGCCCTGGGCCTTTCCATCGAGCAGCAGTCCATCGTGCCGATTCACACCATTGACGGCCAAGGTTGGGGTGGCCCGGCGCCGGGTATCACCGACCGGGACAATCCGGTGCGCCTGATTGAAATGAACGACGATAACGAAAACACCTATAACCGCGTGATGGGTAATGTGTATGTCGAGTACCGTCCCATCGACGGCCTGACGCTACGCTCGAACCTGGGTGTCAACTACGGCCAGTTTTACTTCCGCAACTACATGCGCGACTACCAGGCCGGCAGTCTGTCGTTTGAAGACCAGCTGACCACCAACCATAACTGGAACGAAACCATCGTTTGGTCCAACACCGCCGAATACGATTGGTATATCCAGGACCACAATATCAACATCCTTGCGGGTACCGAGACTGTAGACTTCAAAACTGAAGGTTTCTCTGGCTCGGCCCAGGGCTTTGCCTCGGACGACCGCGGCTTCGCTTTCCTGGATCAGGGAACCTCCAGCGCGGCGGCGGGTGGCTACGGTGATGCATGGTCCCTGCAATCCTACTTCACCAAGGTGGATTACGATTACCAGGGCAAATACCTTGCGTCCGTCACCTTGCGCCGTGACGGCTCATCGCGCTTCGGTGAGAACAACCGTTGGGGTAACTTCCCGGCCGTGTCCACGGGCTGGATCATTTCTGATGAAGGCTGGTTTGACGTCAACGGCATAGACATGTTGAAGTTCCGCGCCAGTTGGGGTGAAACGGGTAATCAGGAAATTGCCACGGGTGCCACCAGCACCATTTATGTACCGCGTTACTCCTCAACGTCGCTGTTTACCAATCAACAGGATGAAGGTACCGCCTACGATCTCAATGGCAACGATCAGGGCGACCTGCCTTCCGGTTTCGCCAGGGTTCAGACCGGCAACCCCGACCTGAAATGGGAAACTTCCACGCAAACCAACGTGGGTATCGACTTCGACCTGTTCGACTATCACCTGTATGGATCATTCGACTGGTTTGAAAAGGAAACCACCGACATTCTCACTGCCACGCAGCCGTTGGCCACGGAAGGTGAGGGAGCGCAGCGCATAGTTAACGGCGGTACCATCGCCAACACTGGTTATGAACTGGTACTGGGCTACACAGACGAGTTCGAATTTGACGGTATTGGTGTGATTGGTCTCGATATTTCCGGTAACGTCTCGACGGCGGAAAATGAAGTGGTCGACCTGCCCGCCGCGGTTGTCAACTCCTTCCCCGGCAACGGTCGTGATATGACCATCCTGGGTCGTTCCGTTAATTCGGTATACGGCTATGTGACGGATGGCCTGTTCCAGAGCCATGAGGAAGTTGCGGCTCACGCCGACCAGGCCGGCGCGGCACCGGGACGCATTCGTTATGTGGACCTTAGCGGCGATGGCGTGATTAACGAAGAAGATCAGACCTTTTTCGCCACCACAGATCCCGATTACATCTACGGCCTGAACACGACTATCACCTACAAGAACTGGGACTTCAACATGTTCTGGCAGGGTGTGTCCGGTGGCCAGGTGCGCAACGGCTGGCGTTATTTCACGGACTTCACGTCCCTGAACGCCGGGTCCAACTACGGTGATCGTGTACTGTCTGCCTGGACTCCCGACAACGCGGATTCAGATGTGCCAGCGTTGACCTTGATTGACAACAACAACGAAGCCCGTCAGTCCACCTTCTATTGGGAATCTGCTTCCTACCTCAAGTTGCGCAACTTGTCGGTGGGTTACAACCCGCCCGCATCCTTCTGGGAAATCATTGGTGCCTCCAGCGGCCGCATTTATTTGGCGGCGCAGAACCTGGTCACCATCACACCCGATGGCACCTTGAGTCAGGACCCTGAAGCGCCCGATGGCGTCTATCCCATTCCTCGCCGTATCAACATCGGCTTCCACCTAACTTTTTAATGTGCTTGGTTTATGCAGCTAAGTGAACGCCAGAATTCGAGGTTAAAAATATGAATAAGGTCATCAAATTAACGCTATGCGGTCTGGTGGCGCTGACTGTAACCGCCTGCGGTGGCAGCAGTTCACTGGAGAAAGATCCCAAATCAGCCCTCAGTGAGGAACAGGTAACCACGCCGGAAAACCTGGACAGCCTTGTGACGGCCGCCTATTCCTATCTGGGTAACGACCACTACACGGCGCCCATGTACTTGTGGCCCACCGGCAACCTGCGTGCCGGTGACGCACACAAGGGCGGCAACGGCCCGGCGGATATTTTTGCCTACCACGCGCTGTCGCTGTACGAGCCGATTGTGCCGGACGGAGAGTCTTTTCCGCCCGACTTCATCGACCTGAACAACAAGAAATGGGTGCGCGACTACACCGGAATTTCCCGGGTAAACACAGCGCTGCAAGTTATTGCTGACGTACCTGTGTCCGTGTACCCGCAGAAGGCGGAGCGCATGGCCGAGCTGCGTTTTATTCGCGGCATTTTCTACTTCGACCTGAAAATCCATTACAAGCTGATTCCGTGGATCGACGAGACCATGACCTCCGAACAGATCCAGAACAGCTCCAATGTGGATTACACCAGCCAGGAACTCTGGGCAAAAATTGCGGCGGATTTCCGCTATGCCGTAGATAACTTGCCAGGACCTGCGGAGCAGGAACAGGTTGGTCGCGCCAACCAGGATTCAGCGCGTGCCTACCTGGCAAAAACCCTGCTTTATAAGGCCTACGTGCAGAACGACCAGCACCAGGTGGTCAGCATAACCACGGAAGAGCTGGAAGAAGTGGTGGCCCTGGTTGATGCCATTGAATTGTCCGGCTACTACGGCCTGTTGGATGAATACGGTAAAAACTTCCTGTGGGAATTTGAAAACAGCCGCGAATCGGTATTTGCCATTCAGCGTTCACGGGATGATGGTACCGAGGACGGCCGCGGTTCCTGGCCGACCGCACTCAACACTCCCATGAGTGGCGGTTTCGGATGCTGCGGCTTCCACGTGCCGACCGACAACTTCGTCAACGCCTTCAAGACGGATGCGAACGGTCTGCCGCTGTTCGATACCTTTAACACCGCGAACTACGACCGCACCGCCGATGCCATTGATCCGCGCCTGGACCATACGGTGGCGATGGAAGGCAAGCCCTTCAAATACGATCCCGAACTGATGATTGTCGATGGCGATTCATGGGCGCGTGCCCCGGCGGTGTACGGTAACTTCATTTCGATGAAGGAGTTGGAGCACCCGGACTGCGAATGCCGCATGCAGAATGGCCCCTTCACAGTGTTCTCCATGAACACAGTGCTGGTGCGGTACGCCGACGTGCTTTTGTGGAAAGCTGAGGCGCTGATCGAGCTGGGTCGCGAGGATGAGGCACTGCCAATCATCAACCGCATCCGCACTCGAGCCGCCAACAGCTTGACTCGTCTCGGCGGCTACAGCATTTACAATATAGGAACCTACGTGAGCTTCGATTCTCAGGAAGAAGCGCGTCGCGCTCTGCGCTGGGAACGGCGTTTGGAACTGGGGCTCGAAGGGCACCGCTTCTTCGACCTGGTGCGTTGGGGTGTGGCCAAGGAAACCATTGATGCCTATCTGGCTGTGGAGAAAACGCGCAAGGAATATCTGCGTGATGCCGCCTTCACCGCGGGTAAGCATGAATATATGCCGATTCCACAACAGCAAATTAACCTGAGCGGCGGCTTATATCAGCAGTTGCCGGGCTATTAACTTAACCCAAGTGGCGCTCGCTTCCATTCCCCCATTTTAGGAGGGAGCGAGTATTTAGAATTGTGTGCTCTGTTGGCGTCAGCTAAGTCTGGCGCCTTTTTTTTTGTCCTGCAAAAAATCGCACAGCGCGTCATAAATGGCTCCGCGCCAGGGTTCGGCTTCATTGACGAGATGATGCAGGCCGCCTTCGATATAGCGAACGCTTGCATCGGGAAATTTTTCCGCAATCAGTGGCATATTCCAGCGCCAGTCCACGGTGGTGTCGCCTGTTCCCTGTATAACCAGGACGGAGTGATCGACGGGTGTCGCTTTCTTGAGACTCTCTGCCCAACTATGCATGGCCCTTATCCAGGGTACGTCGATATGGGTGGTTTGCAGTGGATCCTGGTGGGCGAGGAAATGGAGAAAATTTTTGTCATGGGAGTTTACCCCGAAACGACGGGGCACTCGCGTCATGAAGAATCTGAGAAACCTGTACGACAACAGAATGCGGGTCCACCCGCGCACGCGGACGAGGGGGGCGAGGAGCACCGTTTTCCGAGGAATGGCTTTCGCGCGCTGTTCGTGTCGCAATAAAAGATTCATAACTGCCGCGGCGCCGGTACTTTGGCCGACCATATGGCAGGGATTGCCAAATTGTTGCTGACAATACTCCAGGCACTGGGCCAGCACATCCGCATACTGGTCGAAACTGCCGATGGCGACGCGCTTGCCGCTGCTCAGGCCGTGGCCCGGCAAGTCGATGCTGGTCACATTGTAGCCTTCCTGCAGCAAGCGCTTCGCCAGTTTCAGGTAGAGGCCGGTGTGGTCGAAGAGGCCGTGGGCGAGTAGCACGGTAGCTCGGGCTGATTGCAGTTTCCAGGTGTGGCAGGCAATCTGGTGCTCCGCCCAATCTTTAAATTCGAGCTTGTATTCCAGCGGGCGCGATTCATCGAACAGATGATCGAAACCGTAATGGTACAGATACCGCTTCAGAACGTCGGGTGCTGTGTGAAAGGTCGACTTATGGGTGGCATCGAAGGACGGCATCTGAGCGCGCAAATGATCGGCATCGACTCGACTGAAGGGGGCGATGCGCTCGTTCATGTGCAGTGATTCCTGATAGGCGAACCGAAATTCCGAAAGTTGTACAAGAAAGACGGGAAAGCAAGCACTTCGCCCGCTTCCCGTGTATTTCACTCTTAATCCCGGGCGCGAGTTTCCAGCATGGCAACAGCGGGGAGGGTCTTGCCCTCCACATATTCGAGAAAGGCGCCGCCGCCGGTGGAAATATAGGATATGCCCTCGGCAAGGTTGAACTTGTCGATGGCCGCCAGGGTGTCACCGCCGCCAGCAATGGAAAAAGCGTTGCTTTCGGCGATGGCTCTGGCAACCGTTTCCGTTCCCTGAGCGAAGGGTTTGAATTCAAAAACGCCACAGGGGCCATTCCAGATAATGGTTTTGGCCTTCTTCATGACGTCCGCCACCTTGGCGGCTGTCTCGGGACCGTAGTCGATGATTTCCTCATCGGCGCTGATCTCGCTTACGCCCTTGACCTCGGTTTTGGAGTTGTCACTCCAGTCGGAAAAACCTTCTTTGGTGGTGCGCACGTCCGTGGCAAAGATGACCTCGGTGGTTTCCCGCAGACGTTTTGCTTCGGGAATCAGATCTTTTTCATGGAGGGAATTGCCCACTTCGTTGCCGGCAGAAGCTACAAAGGTATTGGAAATACCGCCGCCCACCACCAGGATATCGGCAATTTTCGACAGAGCGTCCAGCACGGTCAATTTGGTGGACACCTTGGCGCCGCCGACCAGTGCCACCATCGGGCGCTCGGGATTGGCCAGCGCCTTTTCCAGTGCATCCAGCTCGCCCGCCAGCAGCGGTCCGGCACAGGCGACAGGAGCGAATTTCGCGACGCCGTGAGTGGATGCCTGAGCGCGATGGGCGGTACCGAAAGCGTCCATCACGAAGATGTCGCAGAGGCTGGCATAGGCTTTGGCCAGGTCTTCGTCATCTTTTTTCTCGCCTTTGTTGAAGCGCACATTCTCCAGCAGTGCCAGTTCACCGTCCGCAATTTCCACGCCGTCCTGCCACTCCTTGATCAGGGCAACGTCCTTGCCCAGCAGTTGGCCCAGGTGTTCGGCCACTGGCGCCAGTGACTCCTCGGCCTTGAATTCGCCTTCGGTGGGCCGGCCCAGATGGGACATCACAATCACTTTGGCACCGGCATCCAGTGCCTGACGCAGGGTCGGCAGCGCGGCCCGGATGCGCACATCCGAGGTGATTTTGCCGTTCATGATGGGTACATTGAGGTCTTCGCGAATCAGTACGCGCTTGCCCTTCAAATCCAGATCCGTCATTAGTTTTACGTTCATGTAGGGCTCCGTCTAAAAGTGGTGGTTAAGTTGAATACGCGAATTCTATGAGAGAGGTTTTTAGCTGCAAGCTACAAGCCTCAAGCTACAAGCAAAAACAATATCGTCGAAAATACTTTTCCCTTTTCCCTTTTCCCTTTTCCCTTTTCCCTTTTCCCTTTTCCCT
>CAZEWY010000064.1:0-16070 GCA_964515945.1 uncultured Cellvibrionaceae bacterium | reverse complement strand
ATCACCAATCACCAATCACCAATCACCAATCACCAATCACCAATCACCAATCACCCATACGTTGATCCCCCCGCCAAACATGCGGCGATGGTTGACCGGGCAGGTGCTTGGGCCTATACTTCGCATCCTGTTTTCACCCGTTGATGGTGGCATCTGTCCCACAACGCAGTAATAACATTAATGTCCGGAGCTGTACTTGAGTCGGGTATTGATGGTCCGGATGCCCCTTTTAAGGGGCTTTTTATTATCTGGCGACTGGGGCCCTTGAGTTAAATAACAGGGTAATGGCAGTGCGCCGGGAACAATCGGGCGGGTTCCGATTGATTGGGAATGGGCTTTATGCCCATTTTTTGTTTGTGTATCAGCGATAGCTCAGCGACAAGACTTCCCTATGGCATCGAAACAAACACAGCTTGAAGCTCTTTTGGAGCCGGTGGTGAATGCACTGGGTTGTGAACTCTGGGGGCTGGATTACCTGGCCCAGGGCAAGAAGTCGGTGCTGCGGATTTATATCGAGAAAGAGGGCGGCGTGCTGTTGGAAGACTGCGAGCAGGTGAGCCGGCAGATCAGTGCCACCCTTGATGTGGAGGATCCCATCAGCGGTGAATATACCCTCGAAGTCTCGTCGCCAGGAATGGATCGGCCCCTGTTCACTCTCGACCAGTTCAAGCGTTACCTGGGCGAGACGGTGGCGCTGCGATTGCGGGTTGCCTTCGAGGGGCGGCGCAAGTTCAGCGGCATCCTGAAGGGCGTCGAAGATGATGAAATCGTACTGGAAGTTGATAACGAGGAATATTTGCTGCCTTTCGAACTGCTCGATAAAGCGAATATTGTCCCCAGATTTTAAGGAATTATCCCTAGGATTAAATGCAGAGGCATTTTCATGAAAAAAGAAATTTTGCTGGTCGCGGATGCCGTCTCTAACGAAAAAGGCGTTGATCGTGATGTGATCTTCGAGGCGATTGAACTGGCATTGGCAACGGCCACCAAAAAGCGCTATGACGAAGAAGCGCATATTGAGGTGACCATCGATCGCAAGACGGGCGACTACACCACCGTGCGCCGCTGGGACGTTGTCGACAACGACACGCTGGCCGAACTGGGAACTCAATTTACCCTGGAAGAGGCCCATGAAAAAGATCCCGCTCTGAAAGCGGGCGACGTCTATGAAGAAGTGGTCGAAAACGTCGAATTCGGTCGTATTGCGGCTCAGACTGCCAAGCAGGTGATAGTGCAGAAGGTTCGCGAAGCCGAGCGCGCACAGATCGTCGATGAATACCGCGGCCGCGTGGGCGAACTGGTATCGGGTACTGTGAAGAAGGTGACCCGGGATAATGTGATTGTGGACATGGGCAACAACGCCGAAGGTCTGTTGCCACGGGAGGAGCTGGTGGGCCGCGAGGTCTTCCGCATGAATGATCGCGTGCGCGCCCTGCTGGTGGACGTGCGTTCGGAAATGCGCGGTCCCCAGCTCTACCTGAGCCGCGCCTGCCCTGAAATGCTGATCGAGCTTTTCAAGATCGAAGTCCCGGAAATTGCCGAGGAAGTGATTTCCCTGAAGGGTGCGGCGCGGGACCCCGGTTCCAGGGCCAAAATCGCCGTGTCGACCAATGATGGTCGCATCGATCCCGTGGGCGCCTGCGTCGGTATGCGCGGTTCACGGGTGCAGGCGGTGTCCAACGAATTGAACAATGAGCGCATCGATATCGTCTTATGGGATGACAATGTTGCGCAGTTTGTCATCAACGCCATGGCGCCTGCCGAGATCGAATCCATCGTTGTGGATGAGGATGCGGGTTCCATGGACGTGGCTGTTGGCGAAGATAACCTGGCACAGGCTATAGGCCGCGCGGGACAGAACGTGCGCCTGGCGTCTCAGCTGACTGGCTGGGAAATCAATGTCATGAGCGTTGAGCAGTGGAATGAAAAGCAGGAGGCGGAAGCCGGCAGCACCAAGGATATCTTCATGGATGCCCTGGATGTCGACGAAGACGTTGCTGATGTGTTGATTGCCGAAGGCTTTACGTCACTGGAAGAGGTGGCCTATGTGCCGCTGGAAGAATTCCTGACCATTGAAGGCTTTGATGAGGATATCGCCGAAGAGCTGCGTACGCGGGCGAAAGATGCCTTGCTGACCATGGCGCTGGCGTCCGAAGAGCAGGGTGGCGGCGCCGAGCCTGCCGAAGACCTGCTGACCATGGAGGGCATGGATTCCACACTCGCGCATATCCTGGCGGAACGCAATGTGATTTGCATGGAAGATCTGGCTGAGCAGTCGGTCGATGAACTGCTGGATATCGATGGCATGGACGAAGCTCGTGCCGCGGCGCTCATCATGAAGGCCCGTGAACCCTGGTTCGCGGATGCCGCCGATCAGGGCGACCAGCACTGATTTAAAAACGGTTGTGTTAAAAACGGTAGTATGAATTTGAAGAACTTTTTAGGTAACGGGGACTGAGGAAAAAGAATGGCAGACGTAACTGTAAGTGAACTCGCCAAGTCCGTTGGGGCCTCGGTAGATCGCATTCTGACACAAATGAAGCAGGCCGGCCTGGATCACCAGGCGGCCGAAGACGTTGTTTCCGACGAAGAAAAACAAACGCTGCTGGCGTTTCTCAAGACCAGCCACGGCGAAGCGGTTGCTGCGCCCAAGAAAATAACGCTCAAGCGAAAAACCACCAGCACCCTCAAAACGGGCAGCGGCAGTGCACGCAAAACCGTCAACGTGGAAGTGCGCAAGAAACGCACCTATGTAAAACGGGAAGAGGCCGAGCAGGAAGAGACGCCGGTGGAAGAGCCGGTTGCGGAGCTGGAAGAAGCCCCAGCGGCTGAGCCGGAAGTCGAGGCGCCGGCAGAGACAAAGGCACCTCAGGAAGTGAGACGCAGCTTTGTCGATGACGCCGAAATCCTGCGACAGGCGGCAGCCGAGGCGCGTCGCAAGGCCGAAGAGGAGCAGGCGGAAGCAGCTCGCAAGGCCAGTGAGGAAAAACGTCAGCGCGAAGAGGCGAAAAAGGCCAAGACCGCAAAACCACAGGAAGAAGCTGTATCCCTGACGCCGGAAGAATTGGCGGCGAAAGAGGAAGAAGAACGGCATCGTCACGGCAAGAAGCCCAAGGAAAAAGGCGTCGACGACAAGGACGATTTTGATGACGAAAGTCCCAAGACCCGCCACAACAAGAAGGCGGGTAAGGCTGTCAAAAAAGTTGTACCACCCCGGAAGGCGGACGTTACCAAGCTCCTTGACGATGAAGAAGTGGAAGTGCCTGCGCCTGTGCGCAAGCCGCCACGCAAACTGACGACCACCGTCAAGGCCAAGCCGCGCCCGCTGATCAAGGTCGCGAACAAACACGGCTTCAAGAAGCCGACAGGCAAAATTGTGCATGATGTAGAAATTCCGGAAACAATCCTGGTGTCCGACTTGGCTCAGCGCATGAGCGTCAAGGCCGGCGAAGTCGTCAAAACATTGATGAAGATGGGCACCATGGCCACCATGAATCAGGCCATTGATCAGGATACGGCCGAGCTGGTTGTGGAAGAGCTGGGCCACCGTCCCATTCGCGTCAGCGCGGATGCCGAGGAAGAAAAACTGAAGGAATCCGTTATGGAAGTGAAGGGCGACATGGTCGCCCGCGCACCCATAGTGACGGTGATGGGCCACGTCGACCACTGCTCGATTATATCCGCCAGACCAAGGTGGCCTCCGGCGAAGCCGGAGGCATCACCCAGCATATAGGCGCCTATCGCGTTAAGACCAAGCAAGGCGAACTGGCATTCCTGGATACACCCGGACACGCGGCGTTTACCGCCATGCGCGCCCGAGGCGCCCAGGCAACCGATGTGGTGATCCTGGTGGTAGCCGCCGATGACGGCGTCATGCCGCAAACGGAAGAGGCGGTACAGCACGCGCGTGCGGCCGGTGTGCCCATCGTTGTCGCCATCAATAAATGCGACAAGGAAGCGGCCGACCCCGACCGTGTGAAGAATGAACTGGCGGCAAAGGATGTGATTCCGGAAGACTGGGGCGGCGATACCCAGTTCATCGAAGTCTCCGCCCACACCGGGCAGGGTATCGACGAACTCCTGGAAGCTGTGTCCCTGCAGTCGGAAATGCTGGAATTGAAGGCGCCCACCAATGTACCGGCTCGCGGTGTGGTTATCGAATCGCGCATGGACAAGGGCCGCGGTGTGGTAGCGACCCTGCTGGTACTGGGCGGCACCTTGAAAGGCGGCGACATCGTCCTGGCCGGCCAGAGTTTCGGTCGTGTGCGCGCCATGACCAACGAGCTTGGCAAGAACGTAAAAGAGGCCGGTCCATCCACTCCGGTGGAGTTGCTCGGTCTGGATGCTCCTCCCAGCGCCGGTGACGAATTTCTGGTGGTGCCGGACGAGCGCAAGGCCCGGGAAATTGCCCAGACGCGCGCCGAAAAGGAGCGTCATGACAGATTGCAGCGGCAGCAGGCCTCCAAGCTGGAGAACATGTTCGCCAGCATGGAGACCGACCAGGCGCGCGTGCTGCCGATCGTGCTCAAGACCGACGTGCGCGGCTCTCTGGAAGCCATAGCCGCGGCGCTGCATGACATGGGCACCGCTGAAGTCGAGGTCAAGATTGTCGGCGACGGCGTCGGTGGTATTACCGAAAACGACATCAACCTGGCGATGAGTTCCGGCGCCATTGTCATCGGCTTCAATGTGCGCGCCGATGCAACGGCGCGCAAGGTTGCCGAAAATGAAAACGTGGAAATCCGCTACTACAGCATTATTTATCAATTGATTGATGAGGTGCGGGATGCCCTTTCTGGCATGCTCGACCCCGAGCGGGTGGAGGAAATTCTGGGCGTGGCCGAAGTGCGCGATGTTTTCCGCTCACCCAAGTTTGGTCAGGTGGCCGGCTGCATGGTGACCGAGGGTACAGTCTTCCGCAACAAGCCCATCCGGGTCCTGCGTGACAATGTCGTTATCTATGAAGGCGAGTTGGAATCCCTGCGTCGCTTCAAGGACGACGTCAATGAAGTCCGCAACGGTACCGAATGTGGTATTGGTGTGAAGAACTATGACGTGAAAGTGGGTGACCAGATCGAAGTCTTCCAGGTGAAGGAGGTCGCGCGGGCACTGTAGCTCCCCTTGTAAGAATGAGCTACGGCCCATGCAACACAACCATGGCAAAAGAATTTCATCGTTCCGACCGCGTTGCCGATGCTATACAGCGCAGCCTGGCACTGCTGATTCAGCAGGAAGTACGCGATCCCCGCGTCGGCATGGTCAACATCAATGATGTGACCGTGACGCGGGATCTGTCCTACGCGAAGGTGTTTGTCACTCTGGTGGGGGCGGAGGACGATGAGGCCTGTGAAACATCCGTGGCTATTCTCAACAAGGCCTCGCCATTTTTGCGTAACCTGGTGGCCAGAGAATTGACCACGCGCATAACGCCGCGGCTCCAGTTTTTCTATGACAAGACATCGGTGCGCGGACAGGAACTGTCCAATCTCATCGACAAGGCCGTGGCCTCCGACAAGGCCGCCGGCAGTACGGACGAAGACGAGCATTAATGGGCCGCAGTCGTAAATATGGCCGCAAACTGGACGGTGTTCTGGTGCTTAATAAGAGTGCGGGCATGACATCCAACGATGCCTTGCAGAAAGCCAAGCGCCTCTTCTTCGCCAACAAGGCCGGTCATACCGGAGCCTTGGACCCTTTGGCGACAGGGGTGCTGCCGCTGTGTTTTGGCGAGTCCACCAAGTTTTCGCAGTATTTGCTCAATGCGGATAAAAGCTATCGCAGCACCTTCCGCCTGGGTCTCTCCACCGATACCTGCGATTCCGAGGGACAGATAATTGCCCAGGAAGATGCCAGCGAGTTGATGGCGGACCAGGTGGAAGCGGCACTCGCGCGCTTTCGTGGCGAGATTTTGCAAGTGCCCCCCATGTTCTCGGCGCTGAAGCACCAGGGCAAACCCCTTTACAAGCTTGCCCGGGAAGGGGTGGAAATCGAGCGGGAAGCGCGCCCGGTGACCCTGTACCGGCTGGAACTTCTGGCATTTCGGCCCGGTCCCATAGCGGAAGCGGACATTATCATGGCCTGTAGCAAGGGGACCTATGTGCGCTCCATTGCGCAGGATCTGGGCAGCGAACTGGGTTGCGGCGCTCATGTCAGCGCTCTGCACCGTACCCAGGCGGGTCCGTTTACCGAAGATCAGGCGGTGAGCCTGGAGACGCTTGCCGACGAGCGCGGAGAGCAGGACGCCGAGGCGCTGGATCACCACCTGCTGCAGGTGGATGCTCCGGTTGCCTCGCTGCCGGAACTCCTGCTCGATGGCAACAGCAGTTACTACTTCAGTCAGGGCCAGGCGGTTATGGATCTTAAGGTCTATCGTCTTGGGGACCAAGGTGATACAGTGCGCGTTCGCCGGGAAGACGGGATTTTCCTGGGTTTGGGCGAAATTACCGATGACGGGCGCATAGCGCCGAAACGTCTGGTTGCCAACGTAATTTAACTGCCGGGCAATTGACCCCCGGCCAAAAAATTCGAAGCTTCGGCTTCGAACCGACCTGCCTGCAAATATGCGTGGGCGGGCCGCGATCTCCGCACCTGATTGCTCAAGCAGTCGGGTGCGTTGCATATTTTAATTATTGAGGAATAGAGTATGGCACTCAGTGCACCCGAAAAAGCAGCAATCGTAAAAGAGCATCAGCAGAGCGCAAGCGACACCGGTTCGCCGGAAGTCCAGGTTGCCCTGTTGACCGCGAATATCAACAAACTGCAGGAACACTTCGCTGGCCACAAGCAGGATCACCACTCACGCCGTGGTCTGATTCGCATGGTTAACCAGCGTCGCAAGTTGTTGGACTACCTGAAAGGTAAGGACCTCAACCGCTATGCAGCGCTTATCAAGACCCTTGGTCTGCGTCGCTAGCAGTCGATGTGCCCGCTCCGCGGGCACATCCATTTTTTGGATTTTAGGGTAAATGAGGTTGGGATTACTGGACGAGTCCGGAAAATTGACGATTCCCATGAATTCCTACGTCTTATCCATCGCTGACTGGTGTCGCATTTTTTTGGGCAGTAGATCGACGCCCTTTCCGCAATACATCAGGCATCCGCGTCTGAAGACAGACGCCAGCGTAAACAATCGCCGTTCAATATTCATGTCGAAGCCGATCACGGAATGACAGTTCATCGGGTTCGCGGTTTGACGGTATTTTAATCTGACTAAAGAAGCTATCTGAACGAAAAGGATAAAATTGTGAATCCTGTAATCAAGAAATTTCAATACGGTAAGGACACCATAACCCTGGAAACCGGTCGCGTTGCGCGTCAGGCCACCGGTGCGGTTGTGGTAACAATGGGCGAGACTTCCGTTCTCTGTACAGTGGTTGGCGCCAAAGAAGCCAAGCCCGGCCAGCCGTTTTTCCCGCTGTCGGTCCATTACATTGAAAAAGCCTATGCGGCCGGTAAAATTCCCGGCGGCTTCTTCAAGCGCGAAGGCCGCCCCAACGAAAAAGAAACCCTGACTTCACGCCTGATCGACCGGCCTATCCGCCCGTTGTTTCCCAACGGCTACATGGCGGAAGTGCAGGTTGTTTGTACGGTTATTTCAGCGGAAAAGAACACGGATCCCGATATTGCGGCCATGATCGGCACATCCGCCGCATTGGCAATTTCCGGTATTCCTTTTGCTGGCCCCATTGGCGGTGCTCGTGTGGGTTACACCCAGGCTGAGGGCTATCTGCTCAACCCGTCCTACAGCACCCTCAAGGATTCCGAACTGGACATGGTTGTTGCCGGTACTCGCGACGCCGTCCTGATGGTCGAGTCAGAAGCGAAGGAGCTGCCCGAAGACATCATGCTGGGTGCGGTACTTTACGCCCACCAGGAAATGCAAACTGTTATCCAGGCCATTGACGAGCTGGTCCGCGACGCGGGCAAGCCCCAGTGGGATTGGCAGCCAGCGGCGGTGAATGCCGATCTCAAGGCTGCCGTAGAGCGTGACTTTGCCGACGGTATCGGTGAAGCCTACCGCATTATCGACAAGCAACAGCGCTACAACCGTTTGTCCGAACTGCGCAGCGAGGCTGTTGCACAGCTGGCGAACGAAGAAGCCGGCGTTGCCGCCGATGACGTTCAGGAGCTCTTTGGCAAACTCGAAAAGCAGATCGTACGCAGCCGCGTGGTTGCCGGCGAGCCCCGCATCGACGGTCGTGATGCCAAGACCGTTCGCCCGATTCTGGTCGAAGCTGGTGTACTGCCGAAAGTTCACGGTTCAGCCTTGTTTACTCGCGGTGAAACCCAGGCACTGGTCGTGGCAACGTTGGGCTCCGCCCGCGATGCGCAGATGATTGATGCGCTGGAAGGCGAGCGTAAGGACCCCTTCATGCTGCACTACAATTTCCCTCCCTATTCTGTCGGCGAGTGCGGCCGCATGGGTGGCACGGGTCGTCGCGAAATCGGTCACGGTCGTCTGGCGCGCCGCGGTGTGGGCGCAGTACTGCCCAGCCTGGAGGAGTTTCCCTACACCATGCGTGTGGTCAGTGAAATTACCGAGTCCAACGGCTCCAGCTCCATGGCCTCTGTCTGCGGCACCAGTCTGGCCCTGATGGATGCCGGCGTGCCTCTGAAGGCGCCGGTGGCCGGTATTGCCATGGGTCTGGTGAAAGAAGCTAACGGTTTCGCCGTCCTGACCGATATTCTGGGTGATGAAGATCACCTCGGCGATATGGACTTCAAAGTGGCCGGTACCGCCAACGGTGTCACAGCCCTGCAGATGGATATCAAGATCGAAGGTATCACTGAAGAGATCATGGACATCGCGCTGGAGCAGGCGCTGCATGCGCGCCTGCATATCCTCAGCGAAATGAACAAGGTTATAGCTGCGCCGCGTGCGAACCTGTCCGAGCATGCACCCCAGTTCCACACGCTGAAAGTGGATCCGGACAAGATTCGCGACATCATCGGTAAAGGCGGCGCCACTATCCGTTCCATCACCGAAGAGACTGGCGCATCCATCGATATCGACGACGACGGTACCGTAAAAATCTACGCGGACGCTGGCGACTCCATGAAGGCTGCTGTGGCGCGGATTGAAGAAATCACCGCCGAAGCGGAGATCGGCGCGACCTATGAAGGCAAGGTGGTGCGCATCGTCGACTTCGGTGCATTCGTGAACTTCCTGCCCGGCAAGGACGGCCTGGTGCACATTTCCCAGATCGCCCACGAGCGCGTCAACAGCGTGAGCGATTATTTGACCGAAGGTCAGATGGTCAAGGTGAAATGCCTGGACGTGGATCAGCGCGGCCGCATTAAGCTGTCCATCAAGGAAACGCTGCCAGCGCCGGTTTCAGCCCAGGAAGCACCGGTGGAAGTGGCTGAAGATTCGGATTCGGACGACGGCAACAAGTAGCCATTCAGCAAGTTAAGCTACAATAAAAGGCCCGCGCTGGACGCGGGCTTTTTTATGAGCCTCTTTAGCGGAGTTAATGTGTATCAATTACTGTTTGTGATCTTGTCCTGCCTTGTCGCTGCCCTGCCCGTGGCCGCGCAGGAAGAGCCGCTGTGGGAACTGGGCGTGGGGGTGGGTACGCAGATGCTTGGCCACTATCGCGGCTCCGACCAATACCAGGCGCAGTTTCTGCCCATTCCCTACCTTGTCTATCGAGGCGAATTCCTGCGGGCGGACGATGACGGCATACGCGGGCTCTTCTTTGAGAGCGACAATTTCGAGCTCAACGTCAGTGCCGACGCCTCGCTCAATGGCGACAGCGAAGACAATACCCTGCGCCAGGGCATGCCCGAGCTGGACTCCGCATTTGAGGTGGGTCCCTCGGCCAACTTCAATCTCACCGGCGAGGATTTTTCCGAAGGCTGGTCTCTGCGGGTTCCGGTCCGGGCGGTATTTGTCACGGATTTTTCAACCATCGAACACATTGGCTACCTCGCCAACCCCAAGTTCACCTACGAAAGCCTGGACTGGAACGGCTGGGACGGCAGTCTTGATCTGGGCATCGTCTATGGCTCGGACGGATATCACGACTACTATTACAGTGTGGCATCGGCATTTGCCACGCCGGATCGTCCGGCCTATGACGCGGATACCGGCTACAGTGGCAGCTACTTCAAATTCGGCCTGAGCAAGCGCGAAGGCCGCTTCTGGTATGGCGCCTACCTGCGCTACGATTATCTGGACGGCGCCGCGTTTGCCGAAAGTCCACTGGTGGAAACGGACCATTACGTGACCGTGGGGCTGGGGCTGTCCTGGGTGTTTGCCCAGTCAGATGTCATGGTCGGGGCGTTGGATTGATAAGAGCTATAAGCGGGCCGCTCCTAGGCATCTGATGTACAAGGATGTACGAATGCCGCGGTGACAGGATGTCAAAGAGCGGCCTGCCCACGCGGCACTAGCGCATCCATGCGCGTCGCAAGCTTTAAGTGGCTAAACTGAACATTGGGAGAAAAAATATGCGAATAATTATTTTGGCTGGTTTTCTGGGTTTGCTGATGGGCTGCTCGGACAAACCTGCGGAGTCTTTTCTGAAAGAGGAACAACAGTTGATAGAAAAGGCGAAGCAAACGGAAGGTCTGCTCAAGGCAACCGAGGAAAAGCGCCGCGCCCAACTTGAGGAAATCCAATAGCAGCGGTCTGAGACACAGAATGTTAAAAAACAGGAAAGCCATACCATCTCTTTCCTGTTCTATCCTTTTCTTGTAGCTCTATCCCGTATTACGCATACCCGCGGCTATGCCGGCCATGGTCACCTTCAGCGCACGTTCCAGCTCCGGTTCCATATCGCCCGCCTTGCGCTCCCTTTTGATGAGCTCGGCCTGCACGTAGTTGAGCGGGTCGATGTAGGGCTTGCGGACGTCCAGTGACTTTTGCAGCATGGGGTCGCCGTCCATCAGGTTTTCCTGATTCTTCACCTTTTTCAGCAACTCCTCGATCGCCGCCAGGTCCTCCCGCAGCAACTGACCGAGTCCGCGCAGTTCCACGGGTACCAGTTGTTCTTCGTAATAGGCGCAGACGGCGCCGTCCGCTTTGCCGATTACCATTTCCAGAAGATCCAGGAAGCTGGTAAAGAACGGCCACTGCTCGGTCATTTGTTGGAAGGTATCTGGAGCATTATTCAGCGCATATTCCAGCGCCTGGCGTGTGCCCAGCCACGCTGGCAGGTTCAGGCGCACCTGCATCCAGGCGAAAACCCAGGGAATGGCGCGAAGGCTTTCCACACCGCCGGTGGCCTTGCGTTTCGCCGGACGACTACCCAAGGCAAGCTTGTTGAGTTCCTGTTCCGGTGTGAGGCTGCGGAAGTAGGGCACAAAGTCCGGATGGCCGCGCACGATACTGCGGTAGCCTTCCAGGCTGGCGGTACACATCTGTTCGATGAGTTCGCGCCACTCTCCGGCGGGAGCCGCGTGGGGCGACAGCGTGGCCTTGAGCGTGGCGGACACATAAGTGGACAGACTGCGGAAGGCGACCCGGGGCAGGCCGAATTTATAGCGGATCATCTCGCCCTGCTCGGTGACCCGAATCTGACCCTTCACGGAGCCCGGTGGCTGGGAGGCCATGGCCTGTTCCACAGGGCCGCCGCCGCGGCCTACGGTGCCGCCGCGTCCATGGAAGAGAACCAGCTGCACGCCATGATCGTCGGCCAGGCTCACCAGTTGCTCCTGCGCCTTGTACTGAGCCCAGGTCGCCGCGAATTTGCCCGCGTCCTTGGCAGAGTCGGAGTAACCGATCATGACCGTCTGCTGACCGCCCGTGTAGGACTGATACCAGGGCAGTTGCCAGAGCTTGTTCATGACAGCGGGTGCGCGGTCCAGGTCGTCGAGGGTCTCAAACAGCGGGACTATGGGCATATTCCACTTCATGCCGCACTCTTTCAGCAACAGGGCGACCACCAATACGTCCGACGGCTGCTGGGCCATGGAAATGACATAGTGGGAGAGAATTTCCCGGGGTTCCCGGGCAACGATCCGGCAGGTGCGCAGCACCTCCGCCGACTCGTCGCTGACGGGCCATTCGAGGGGGAGCAGCGGGCGCTTGTTTTGCAACTGTTCCAGCAGAAACGTCTGGCGCTCGTCTTCCGACCACTGGCTGTAGCTGCCCATGCCCAAATAGGTCGTCAACTCATCCATCACCTGCACGTGACGCTCGCCATCCTGGCGGATGTCCAGGGGCACCAGGTTGATGCCGAAGCAGTGGATACGGCGAATGACGTCGCTTAGCGACCCGTTGGCAATATGACCGAGGCCGCATTCATTCAGCGAGCGGTAGCAGAGCATCAGCGGTTCCAGCAGGTCGTCCCGGGTGCGGATGAAATCAACATCGGATTCGACGTGCTTGCCTTCGAGCTTGGCGCTGGTCCACTCGAGGGTGGAGCGGATGCGCCGACGCAGTTGATGCATCAGGTCGCGGTAGGGTGTCCGGCTGTCGGGATTGGCCAGATGCGAGCGCAGTTCGTCGGTGGCGCTGAGCATGCTCAGATCACCGCCCAGGTCGTGGACGTCGCGCAGATAAAGCTCGGCAGCCATCCAGCGGCCCAGCAGGAGTACTTCCCGGGTAACCTTGTGGGTGACGTTGGGGTTGCCGTCGCGGTCCCCACCCATCCATGAATAGAAGTGGAAGGGCTGTGTGTCGAGAGGAAGGCCCTGACCCAGCCGGCGGCGACAGAGTCGATCCAGGTGGCGGATAAAATCCGGCACCGCCTGCCAAAGACTGTTCTCGATGACGGCGAAACCCCATTTGGCTTCATCCACGGCAGTGGGCCGCTCTTCGCGGATTTCATCGGTGGACCATATCTCTTCAATGATGCGGTGCAGACGGCCACGCAGCTTGTCCTGCTCGTAGGGCAGCAAATCATTGCGCTGGCGATCCGACAGGGTATTGGCAATCTGGTCGTATTTGCGAATCAGCGTGCGGCGGGCGACTTCGGTGGGGTGCGCAGTAAGAACCAGCTCGATTCTCAGCTTGTGGACGATGTTGGCCAGTTCATCTTTGCCCAGGGATTCGGCAAATTCCTCCAGCACTCTGTCCAGGCCATCTTCGGTGTGGGCTTCGGCACTGGAAATATGTTCCTGCTCGGCGATATTGGCCAGATTGAGGAACTGGTTGAAGGCTCGCACTATGGGGAGCACTTCCTTGTCCTGCAATTGATCAAGAACATCCACCAAAGGTTGGGTGTCCCCATCTTCTGTCTGATTGATTGTTTTGCCAAGCCGGCGAATATCTTCGACCTTGCGGAAGAGGGCGGGCCCTTCATGTTCAAGGATGGTTTCGCCCAACAATTCACCCAACAGGCGCACGTTGTCGCGCAGCGTCTCTGGTAGTTCAGACATTAATTGCATACCTCCGGTTTGATCAGGGCCGCTATTCTACCTTATAGAGCTGGCGCAAGGCACGGATCCAGTATCCTGTATGAAGGAAGGACACGAGCGGCGGGGGTGTGTTCAGGTGAAGCTGTGGCTGTCATCGGGAAACCGACCGGCCTTTACCTCCTGGGCGAATCGCGCCATGGCACCGGGAATATCGCCGGTTTCCGCGAGATAGTTCTTGGCGAAACTCGGTGGCCGTTCGGTCAGGCCGAGGATGTCATTGATCACCAGGACCTGGGCATCGGTATGGATACCAGCACCTATGCCAATGGTTGGCATCTTCAGGGCCTGGGTTATCCGCTGGGCCAGGGGAGCGGGTACGCACTCGAGCACCAGGCTGTCGGCCCCCGCCTGTTCGAGGGCGAGGGCATCGCGATAGATCTGTTCGGCCTGATCCTGCTCCCGCCCCTGGACGCGAAAACCGCCAAACTTGTTGACTGATTGCGGGGTCAGCCCCAGGTGAGCGCAGACTGGAATGCCCCGCTCACTCAACATCCGGACGGTCGGTGCCAGCCACTCGCCGCCTTCTAGTTTGACCATATGGGCGCCGGCCTGCATGAGGCGAGCGGCATTGTGCAACGCCTGTTCCGGCGTGGCATAGGCCATGAACGGCAGGTCCGCGACAATCAGTGACAGGCTGTTACCTCGGCTGACCGCCTCCAGGTGGTGCAGCATCTGCTCCATGGTGACGGGCAGGGTGCTGGAATAGCCGAGCACTGTCATGCCCAGACTATCGCCCACCAATACCACTTCCACCCCGCATTTGCCGGCAATGGTCGCCATGGGCGCGGTATAGAGTGCGATCACAGCGAATTTTTCGGCCTTCTGTTTGCAGGCATACAGGCTGCGGATGGTGACTTGCCGGTCGAGCGCTTCGGTGTTCGCATAGCTCATGAATGGTCCCTCACAGCGACACTTTCGGGTTGTAGTAGTGGCGTCCGCTGCGGATGGTCAGCATATAGTCCACCAGATTGCGATAGTCGACGGGATTATTGACCCAGTCGATATCCGCGGCATTCACTATCAGCAGCGGCGCGGCGTCGTAGTAATGAAAAAAACGGGTATAGGCATCGTTCAGCAGGTTCAGGTAGTCGGTATCGATATTCTGTTCCGCCGGTACGCCGCGCTTCTGAATCCGTTCCATCAGCGTATTGGCGGGAGCCTGCAGGTAAACCACCAGGTCGGGCACCGGCGCATCAATGGTCAGGTGATCGTACACCTGCCGATAGAGCTGCAACTCGTCCGCATCAAGGGTCACCTCGGCAAACAGTTGGTCCTTGTCGATAAGGAAATCCGCGACCCTCACCGGCGCAAACATATCGCTCTGATGCAGCTCATTGAGTTGCTGCATGCGCTGGAACAGGAAGAACAACTGGGTTGCCAGTGCGGCGTTGCGCTGGTTGCTGTAGAAACGTTCGAGAAAGGGATTGTCTTCCGCCTGCTCCAGCAGGCTCGCGTAGTTAAAGGATTGGGCCAGCTGCTTGGTCAGCGACGTCTTGCCCACGCCTATGGGACCTTCCACGGCGATAAACCGGGGTAGTTCGCGATCCCGCAGGTCCAGTTGCCCGTGCTGTGATGTCAATGTTGTCTCCCTAGGGCCTGTTCACACTAATTCGGTTCACACATTTGTCCTGGCCAACCTGTTTATGCCGTCGCGACTGATGTATTGCAGGACGGAATCCAGCGCCGTGCCATCGGGTAGGCGCAAGTCAGGCGCTATATCCGCCAGCGGTATCACGACGAAATTGCGCCGCGTCAGCCAGGGATGGGGCACCTGCAGACGGAGATTATCAATTACCTGGTCACCGTAGAGCAATAGATCCAGATCCAGGGTTCGCGGTCCCCAGCGCTCCTCGCGCAGCCGCTCATGACGTTCCTCCAGGGCTTGCAGACTGTCCAGCAGCCGTTCCGGCGCCATATCGGTGCGCAGGCAGATAACACCATTGATGTAATCGGGCTGTTCACCGGGGCCGACTGCCTTGGAGGCATACCAGGGTGATTGGGCCATCAGTGATGTCCCCGGTAGATCCGAGAGTTCGGCTACGGCAGTCGTCACTTGCCACAGCGGATCACCAAGATTGCTGCCGAGCCCGATATAAGCCAGGACGGGATCCACGGCCGACATTACTCGGGGCGAGGCTTTCGGCGTCGTGGTCGGCGCCGTGATCGCCCACCGCTGGCCCCGTCCCCCACTGACTTCACCATGCTTTCCCGCTCGGCTTCATCCGCACTCTGAAATCGCGTCCACCACATGCCCAGGCCTTGCATGCTTTCGCCAGCCTCCTCGCGCAGCAGGAGGAAGTCGTAAGCGGCGCGAAAGCGGGGGTGTTCCAGCAGGGCATAGGCGCGCCGACCCTCCCGCCTGGGTAGGTGCAACTGGAGAAACCAGATTTCGCGCATGGGAATCAGAAAGCGCTTTGGAATGGAGGTATGCCCGAGTTGTTCGCTCACGGCATTCTGCGCCGCCTGTTGCAGGGCTTCCTGGGGGCGCAGGTTCTGTTTTTCCATGAGTGTTGCCATGGTCGCTCTCACCTGAGGCCAGAGCAGCGCGGCATAGAGGAAGGCGGGCGTGACACGTTTGCCCTGACGAATGCGGGTGTCGGTATTGATGAATGCCTGCTCGATCAGCTGCTGATCGATTTCATTTTTGGCACTTTCGTTTTTGGCGTTAACCGGGCCACGCTCACCGAGCCGACGAAGCCCATCAG
>CAZEWY010000063.1:0-16255 GCA_964515945.1 uncultured Cellvibrionaceae bacterium | reverse complement strand
TATTGTCGTTATTGATTTGGGGGACATCGTCGTCCTGTGGGATACGAGCCGGTATGGGGATCGCATTAATCATCGCTAATTATCATCGTCGTTGATGATCGAGGGCAGAAAGGCAGCCCCCTATCGGTCGTCGGCCTCGAGGGGCGACAAGCTCTCACTGACGGCACGACACATAGCGACAGGGTCCTCGGCACCGGTGATAGGCCTGCCGATCACCAGATAGTCACTACCGGCCGTGAGGGCCTGCACGGGCGTGAGCACCCGGCGTTGATCCGTCAAGTCACTGCCCTCGGGGCGGATACCCGGCGTCACCAGGAGCATATTTTCACCCAATTGCTCCCGCAATGCCATGGCTTCTCGCCCCGAACAGACCACCCCGTCCAGCCCCGAAGCCATGGCCAATTTTGCCAGACGCAACACCTGCTGTTCCGGCGATACATCGACGCCCACCTCGGCGAGATCGCTCTCCTCCATACTGGTCAGCACCGTCACGGCAATCAGCAGCGGAGGTCGGTGGACATTGGCAAGGGCCGCCGCCGCGGCTTCCATCATGCGCCCACCGCCACTGGCGTGAACATTGACCATCCATACGCCCAGGTCTGCCGCGGCCTTGACGGCCTTGGCGACTGTATTGGGAATATCGTGGAACTTGAGGTCGAGAAATATCTCGAAGCCCAGCGCTTGCAATTGCTCGACAAGCGCCGGGCCGCAGCGGGTGAAGAGTTCCTTGCCCACCTTCAGCCGGCACAGGGTCGGGTCCAGGCGCTGCGCCAGGGCCAGGCAATCGGCTTGGTTATCGAAGTCCATGGCCACCAGAATGCGAGGCCCTGAAAGTGTCTTCATATTTATCCCCAACTGAGCTATCCCAACTGAACTTCAACACCGAAAAAGCCCGAGCTGACACCCGGGCTTTAACACGCGTTACTCACAGGGGCGTGAGTTTAACACTTTCAGAGGCTCAACCTGTCGCGATTCTTTTCCAGTGTCGCCTGCCCAATACCCTTGACCTGGGTCAACTCGTCCAATGACGTGAAGGCGCCGTTGGCCTCCCGCCAGGCAACGATTGCAGCCGCCTTGCTTTCGCCGATACCCTCCAATACTTGGGCCAGGGTTTCAGCGTCCGCCGTATTGATATTGACCGGCGCAATTGCGAGGGATTCGACCTCGGTCGTCGCAGCCTCCGTTTCCACGGCAAAGGAAGCTGGCGCCATCAGCACGCCAAATGCCATGGTGAGCGCTACCAGCAGCTGTGCAAAAACATGGGTTGTTCTGGTGCTCCTGGATTTTCCACTGTACTTACTCATCACAAACTCCTTTTTGTTGAAAGAGCGTTCACTGTAAAAGAGCGTTATGGACCTGTCTGTAGGAAAATTCATGATTTTTATGTAGGCCAATGCTTACAGTCCGGCGACATTAGCCACAGTGGGAATAATAGAGGTCGTTATTAGAGGTGAAGGTATAAAGGTGACGGAGGAAGATACTGCCTCAGCAAACAAAAAAGGGCCACCCACATGGGCGGCCCTTTTTGTCTGGCTTGTTTGGTCGGAGCGGCCGGATTTGAACCGACGACCACTACACCCCCAGTGTAGTGCGCTACCAGGCTGCGCTACGCTCCGTATCTTTTCTGTGTCTTTCTTATAGCTTGTCGCTTGCGGCTTGAAGCTATCTCCCCTAAGCCATTGATTTGCCTTGAGAAGATGTCATTCAGGGGCCGCCATAATACCGGAAAAATGGCTGAATGCAAGTGATTTAAACAGAATTTGGAATCAGGCCTTCAGTACGTTGAGCACCTGTTCCAGCTCGGCAATCATCTGGGTCACCAGTTGGCTGAATTGCGCGGTATCCTGCTTGCCGGGGTCGCCGTTCATCTGTTGCCGCGCACCGCCGATGGTGAATCCCTGATCGTACAACAACCCGCGTATCTGACGGATGGTCAGCACGTCCTGGCGCTGATAATAACGCCGGTTGCCACGCCGCTTAACGGGCTTGAGCTGGGGGAATTCCTGCTCCCAATAACGCAGAACATGCGGTTTTACAGCACACAGCTCGCTGACTTCGCCGATGGTAAAATAACGTTTGCCGGGAATTGTCGGCAGCTCATCATTATGGCTTGGTTCCAGCATATGCCTCTACTCGTGCCTTAAGTTTTTGTCCTGGACGGAATGTTACCACCCTTCGAGCGGTGATGGGTATCTCTTCACCGGTCTTGGGGTTGCGGCCAGGTCGCTGCTTCTTGTCGCGCAAATCGAAATTGCCAAAGCCCGACAATTTGACCTGTTCATTGGTTTCCAGCGCATTGCGGATTTCTTCAAAGAAGAGCTCCACCAGCTCCTTGGCTTCGCGTTTGTTGAAGCCCAGCTCCTCGTAGAGCTTTTCCGCGAGATCCGCTTTCGTCAGTGATTCGGACATGGCGTTACCTGTTTCACTTTAGGGCACCTCTATTGCTTGCGGTCAATCAATAGAAGTACACCCTTACCTGAGAGCTACGTTAAATTGTTCCTCCAGGCGCGCCAGTACCTGCGCCATGGAAGTATTGATTTCCTCTTCAGTAAGAGTGCGCGAAGGATGCTGAAAGGTCAAGCTAAAAGCTAAACTTTTTCGTTTAGGATCAATACCTTCGCCCATATATACGTCAAACACCTTTAAGTCCTTGAGACAATCTCCCGCCGCCGCGGTAATTTCCTGGCCTATGGCGGCCACGGCAATCTCTCTATCCACGACTATGGCCATATCCCGCTTCACCTCGGGGAATCTGGAGACGGTGCCGCTGAACCGGGGTAGACGTGCAGACGCCACGGCTGCCTGTGTGAGCTCAAACACGAAGACGGGACGGGGGATATCCAGCTGTTTACGCACTTCAGGATGCAGTGCACCGACGACGCCGACAACCTCGCCATCGAGCAGGATCTCGGCGCTTTGTCCCGGATGCAACGCCGGCAGATTGTCGGTCTGGCGGAAACTGTAGGACCCGGCCTGGCCGGTCAGGGCGAGTAGGGATTCGAGATCACCCTTGATATCGTAAAAATCCACGACAGACGAATCATTAGCCCAGCCCTCAGCCTGGCGCGCCCCGTAGACAAGGCCCGCCAGCATGGGCTCCTGCGCCAGACCGGTCGGGCCCGGGATAAAGCGCTGACCCGATTCAAACAGGCGCACCCGCGACTGCTGCCGGTTGATGTTGTGCAGCAGGGCCTTGACCAGACCGGGCAGCAGGCTGGTGCGCATGACACCCATATCGGCGCTGATCGGGTTTTTCAGGGAAACCGGCGACGGCCCACCAAAAAGCTGCTGTAACTGCGGATCGATAAAGCTGTAGGTGATGGCCTCCTGGTAACCTCGAGCCACCAGGTGGCCGCGCAGAGCAGCCAGTCCCATTTGCGTTTCCGAGTGAGGGGTGAGAAGCGCGTCCATTTTCAGGGGGCGAATCGGCAAATGGTCGTAGCCGTATATACGCGCCAGCTCCTCCAGCAAATCTTCCTCAATGGCAATATCGAACCGGTAACTGGGAACGGCAAAAGTCCAACCCTCACCGTCGCTGGTGAGTTTTTCCAGACCCAGACGGGTCAATATGTCGATGATCTCCTCGTCGCCCAGAGCCATGCCAAGGCCGGACTCGACCCGTTGGCGGCGCAATTTGACTTCCCGATCCGCCGGTATTTGGTCGGTCAGTTCGCTGGTGACAAGGGGGCCCACCTCACCGCCCACAATATCCAGCAACAGCCGTGTTGCCCGCTCCATGGCGATTGGCGCCAGATTGTAGTCGACACCACGCTCAAATCGGTGGGACGAGTCCGTGTGAAGTCCATAGGCGCGGGCACGGCCGGCGACCGCCAGCGGATTGAAAAAGGCGCTTTCCAGAAAGATATCCGTGGTAGTCGCGGAGACGCCGCTGTGTTCACCACCCATGATTCCGGCCATAGCCAGAGGACCGCGATGGTCGGCAATGACCAGCGTATCGGCATTGAGTTTGATGTCCTGACCGTCCAGCAGTGTCATGGCTTCATCGGCCTCAGCCATGCGCACCTTGATACCGGTATCCAGCTTAGTCAGGTCGAAGGCGTGCATGGGCTGACCCAGTTCCAGCATCACGTAGTTGGTCACGTCCACCACGGCGTCTATGGAGCGGATACCGCTGCGGCGCAGCTTTTCCTGTAGCCACAGGGGGCTGGGGCGCGTCAGGTCAACCTTGCGGATGACGCGGCCACAATAGCGCGGGCAGGCGTCGCCGGCCTCCAGAGCTACGGGAAAGCTGTCCGCGGTCACCTCGGGCACTGGCTCCATGGAAGGTTGCTCAACGGCAATGCGATTCAGCACTCCCACATCCCGGGCCAGCCCCCGGATACTGAGACAATCGCTGCGATTGGGCGTGAGATCCACATCGATGATGGCGTCATTCAGCCCGAGATAGCTATTCAGGTCGGCTCCGGTGGGCGCGTCCATGGGCAATTCCCAGAGCCCGTCATCGTCCTCGCCCGCCTGTAATTCGGTCTGGGCGCACAGCATGCCATGGGATTCCACGCCGCGCAGTTTGGCCCTTTTGATTTTGAAGTTACCGGGCAACACTGCCCCCACGGTGGCGAAGGGGATCTTGATACCCACGCGAGCGTTGGGCGCACCACAGACAACCTGCATGGATCCGTCGGGATGGCCGGCCACTTGGCAGACCCGGAGCTTGTCAGCATCGGGGTGCTGCTCGGCCGCGAGGATTTCACCCACGATCACGCCCGTAAATTCACCCGCCACTGGCTCGACACTGTCGACTTCCAGACCGGCCATGGTGATCTGTGCAACCAGAGCATCTGTATCAAGCTGGGGATTGACCCATTCCCGCAACCAGGATTCACTGAATTTCATGGAGTTCCTTTAAAGCTACAAGCCGCAAGCTACAAGCCGCAAGCTTAAACATTACATTTATGGTCTCGTAAACCAATCACGCTATAAACTTTTCCCTTTTCCCTTTCTTTAACTTGCGGCTTGCGGCTTGTGGCTTGCAGCTCCGCTCACCACCTGCCTTCCAATGCTGTACAGGGTCAAACCTTTTTCCCTGACGCGCGATGGATTGTAGAGATTGCGTCCGTCGAATATCGTTTTGTCCCCGAGCTTTTCACGCAGAATGTTCCAATCGGGGGCGCGGAAACTGCGCCACTCGGTACAAACGATCAGGGCATCGGCGTTTTCGAGCGCATCGTAAGCGTTGTCCACCAATTGCAGGTCGTCGCGGTCACCATATATGCGGTGGGTTTCTTCCATGGCCTCCGGATCATAAGCCTGCACCTTGGCGCCCATGGCCCACAGGCCTTCCATCACCACGCGGCTTGGCGCTTCGCGCATATCGTCGGTGTCGGGCTTGAATGCCAGCCCCCAAAGCGCGAAAGTTTTTCCGGCGATGTCACCCTGATAATGCTGCTTTATCTTGGTCACCAGCACCTGCTTTTGAGTATCATTGACATTTTCCACAGCGCTCAACAACAGCGCTGGCTCACCCGCGGTGTTGGCGGTTTTGAGCAGCGCCTTGACGTCCTTGGGGAAACAGGAGCCGCCGTAGCCGCAGCCGGGATAAATAAACTGGAAGCCAATACGGGGATCGGAACCTATACCCTTGCGCACGGATTCGATATCCGCATCCAGCTTTTCCGCCAGGCGTGCAATTTCGTTCATGAAACTGATTTTGGTGGCCAGCATGGCGTTGGCGGCATATTTGGTCAATTCCGCCGAGCGTACATCCATGAACATCAATTTGTCGTGATTGCGATTGAAGGATTCATAGAGTTCACTCATCATGCCCTTGACGCGGTCCGCGTCAGTGCCCACAACAATTCTGTCCGGCTTCATGAAATCACTGATAGCCGCGCCCTCTTTCAGAAACTCCGGGTTGGAGGCAACATCGAAAGGAATATCGGCACCGCGCGCGCGCAGGGTTTCCGCAATTTTCTGCCTGACCTTGTCGGCGCTGCCGACAGGTACCGTAGACTTGTTGACGACCAGGCGGTAGTCCTGCATATGCTCGCCAATGGATGCCGCCACCTGGAGCACATAGCGCAGATCGGCGCCGCCGTCCTCATCGGGAGGCGTGCCCACGGCAATAAAAACGATTTCGGCATGATCAACAGCCAGCTTCGCATCGGTGGTAAAGGCCAGACGTTCCTCGGCGACGCCCTGTTTGACAATCTCGTCGAGGCCGGGCTCAAAAATGGGAACATCACCGGCCAACAGGCGATTGACCTTGGCCTCGTCCACATCCACACAAACGACATTGTGTCCCGAGTGTGCCAAACACGCGCCGGTCACCAGACCGACATAACCTGTACCAAAAACTGAAACCTTCATTGAGCGTCCTATCCGTGATTAAAGAAAAAGGGGGAATATGGTTTACGAAACCTGTTGCAGGAAATTCAGGTCGTTTTCAAAGAACAGGCGTAAATCGTTGACACCGTATCGGAGCATGGCCAGGCGCTCCACACCCATACCGAATGCAAAGCCTCTATAGACTTCCGCATCCACGCCGCAGGCGGAAAAGACATTGGGATGAACCATGCCGCAACCCATGACCTCCAGCCAGCCGGTATGGCTGCACACCCGACAGCCCTTGCCTGTGCAATTGGTGCACTGGATGTCCACCTCGGCGGAGGGTTCGGTAAAGGGGAAATAAGACGGCCGGAAACGCACGGGCATATCTGTTTCGAAAAATGCCCGCAAAAACTGATCGACCGTGCCTTTGAGGTCCGCAAAACTGATGTCTTTATCAACCACCAGCCCCTCCACTTGATGAAACATAGGTGTGTGTGTCAGGTCCGAGTCACAACGATAGACGCGGCCCGGGCAGATGACACGGATCGGCGGCTCCTGGGATTGCATGGTGCGCACCTGCACCGGTGAGGTATGGGTACGCAGTACATGCGCGCCCGGCAGAATGGCCTCGTCAACGTCAACATAAAACGTATCGTGCATTGCGCGGGCGGGGTGGTGCGCGGGAATATTCAACGCTTCGAAATTGTGGAAGTCATCCTCAATTTCCGGGCCCTCCTCCACCGCAAAGCCGGTAGCGGCAAATATGGCCTCGATGCGCTCCAGGGTGCGAGTCACCGGATGCAGGCCACCGGCAGTGCCCGCCCGGCCAGGCAAGGTGATGTCTATGGTTTCCGATGCCAGTTGCCGGTTTATCAGTTCCTGTTCCAATAGCGATTTGCGCTCGCCAATGCGGTCCTGCACACGCTGCTTGGCCCGGTTGATTTCCGCACCGGCGGCCGGCCGCTCTTCAGCCGATAATTGGCCAAGGCTTTTCAGGAGCGCGGTAAGACGGCCTTTTTTGCCGAGATAGTCCACCCGTATCTGATCCAGGCTGGCAAGATCCGTCGCACGGTCAACCAGTGCGAGTGCTTCCTCAGCCAGGGCATCGAGATTCTGCATATGCTAATTATTCCTTCAAGGTCCGAACCGGATTCGACACTGTGCAAGGCGCCGCCACCGCAATTTCGGAATTTCAGAAAAAGGGTATTACATCATAAGTAATACCGCTGCCGCCCCCACAACTTCGAAGACATGAATTCGGTGTTTGCTGCTGTGACCGTCGCCAGCATGGATGCTGGCGCAGAGCCTACAGGGACGTATTCACGGCGTGTCACAGCAGTGAATGCCGGATTCATGTCTCCCCCGACACCAAATGTCTGGGTTCTTTAACGGTTCAGCCCTTGGTTTACGGGGCAGCAATGAAGTAATACATAAAAAAAGGGAAGCAGCCGAAGCTCTTCCCTTTCTGTACTCTTGCTGATCGGGCAGCTGTTGGCAGCAAAGCACATGCCAACGGCTGACGAACGCAATTTAAGCAGCTAGAGCTTCTTTCGCCTTGGATACCACAGCGGCAAAAGCTGCCTTGTCATGTACAGCCAGATCCGCCAAAACACGGCGATCCAGAGTAATGTCAGCTTTTTTCAAGCCTGCGATCAATCGGCTGTAGCTCATACCTTCACTGCGAGACTGTGCGTTGATTCGCGTGATCCACAGAGCGCGGAAATTGCGTTTCTTTACACGACGGTCGCGGTATGCGTACTGTCCAGCCTTGATTACAGCCTGTTTGGCGACACGGAAAACACGCGAACGCGCACCGTAATAACCTTTGGCTGCCTTGAGAACTTTCTTGTGGCGACGACGCGCCTCAACTCCACGTTTTACACGAGCCATTTAACACTATCCTCTAAAATTACTCTCTTTCAAGAAAGGGAAACGACAGCCAACTAGTTGGCGCGCAACATACGATCAACTGCAGGGGTATCAGCTGCGTTAAGCACACTGGTGCCGCGCAGATGACGCTTACGTTTGGTCGTCATTTTAGTGAGGATGTGGCTCTTGTTAGCGTGTTTGTGTTTGTAGCCGGCAGCGGTTTTCTTAAAACGCTTTGCCGCTCCACTGTGCACTTTAGCTTTTGGCATTACAACTTCTCCGCATTTGCGTCGCTTGCCCGTTTGTGTGGCAGAGGCGACGGATTTTCACAATAAAACAACCTTTTTACGGGCTATTTCTTCTTTTTCGGGGCCATGACCATAATCAGCTGACGGCCTTCCATTTTTGGATGCTGTTCAACTGTAGCCAGTTCTTCCAGGTCTTTTTCGATGCGATGCATCACGTCCATGCCCAATTCCTGGTGGGCCATTTCACGACCGCGAAAACGCAGCGATACTTTGGCTTTATCCCCTTGTTCGAGGAAGCGTATCAGGTTGCGTAGTTTGACCTGATAATCCCCCTGTTCCGTCCCTGGCCGAAATTTCATTTCTTTCACTTGCTGCTGCTTCTGCTTCTTGCGTGCTGCAGCTTTTTGCTTCTTCACTTCGAAGAGCTGTTTACCATAATCCATGATCTTGCAGACAACCGGTTCTGCATCGCCAGCGATTTCCACCAAATCCAGATCGGCCGCCTGCGCCATCTCCAGAGCTTCATCAATACCGACAATGCCGACTTGCTCGCCATCTGCACCTATCAGACGAACCTCTTTAGCTTCAATCTGATCATTGATATTTGCTTTTTTGGAACGCCCTTTCGTATCACGATTATTAATAGTCAAACTCTCCTGTCTTGTTTGTGCGACTGGCCCGCTGATTCTGCTCAGCCGACTCCAGTAGCGTGGTTACTCAGCCTTTTGGCGATCAACTCGGCTTTTGGCTGCGATATCAGCGGCCAAATGGTCGGCAAATGCCTCAAGGGAAAGGGTTCCGAGATCTTCTCCACCGCGTTTGCGCACGGCCAGGGTGTTGTTTTCAACCTCCTGATCGCCCACAACCAGCAGATATGGAACCTTCTGAATAGTGTGCTCGCGGATTTTAAAGCCGATCTTCTCATTTCTCAAGTCGGAAATGACCCGAAAACCTTGGTTTTGGAGGGTTTTCTCCACTTTCTTCGCATATTCGGCCTGTTTGTCCGTAATATTCAGGATCACCGCCTGTTCCGGGGCCAGCCAAGCGGGGAAAGCGCCCTCGTAGTGTTCGATCAAAACACCGATAAAGCGTTCAAAAGAACCCAGTATGGCGCGGTGCAGCATCACCGGCACCTGGCGCGACCCGTCTTCCGCCACATATTGTGCATCCAGACGCCCCGGCATGGAGAAATCCACCTGAATGGTGCCGCACTGCCAGACGCGGCCAATGCAGTCCTTCAACGAAAACTCGATCTTGGGTCCGTAGAAGGCGCCCTCTCCCGGCAATTCCTGCCAGTCGAGCCCCTTGGCGTTCAGCGCCTCGGCCAGCGCCTTCTCGGCCTTGTCCCAGCCCTCGTCACTGCCCACCCGCTGCTCGGGGCGCGTGGACAGGCGAATAATAATGTCGGTAAAACCGAAGTCGGCATAGACCTGGTAAAGCAGATCGGTGAAAACCGAGACTTCCTGCTGAATCATGGCTTCGGAACAGAAGATATGGGCGTCGTCCTGAACAAAACCGCGCACGCGCATCAGGCCCTGCAAGGTACCCGAGGCCTCGTTGCGGTGACAACTGCCAAATTCCGCCAGGCGTAGCGGCAAGTCGCGGTAACTCTTGAGCCCCTGATTGAAGACCTGCACATGACAGGGGCAGTTCATCGGCTTGACCGCATAATCCCGCGCTTCCGACTCGACGGTAAACATATTGTCGCGGAATTTATCCCAGTGGCCGGATTTCTCCCACAGGCTGCGATCCACCACCTGGGGCGTTTTGATCTCCTGATAGCCGTTGGCGCGCTGCACCTCGCGCATATAGGACTCAATCGCGGTATACACGGTCCAGCCCTTGGGATGCCAGAAGACCATACCTGGAGCCTCCTCCTGAATATGGAAGAGGTCGTGTTTCTTGCCCAGTTTGCGATGGTCGCGCTTCTCGGCTTCCTCGAGCCGATTCAGGTAGGCTTTGAGGTCCTTCTTGCTGGCCCAGGCAGTACCGTAGATGCGCTGGAGCATCTCGTTGTTGGAGTCACCACGCCAGTAGGCACCAGCCACCTTCATCAACTTGAAGTACTGGAGCGCCCCCGTGGACGGCACGTGAGGCCCGCGGCACAGGTCTTCGAAGTCTCCCTGCCTATATAAGGAAAGCTCTTGATCCGCGGGAATACCTTCTATGATTTCCGCTTTATAGTCTTCGCCGATGCCACGGAAATACTCTACTGCCTGGTCGCGCGACAGCACGCGGCGGGAGACTGGCAAGTCGGCCTTGGCCAACTCCGCCATCTTGTTCTCTATGGCTTCAAGATCTTCAGGCGTAAAGGGACGCTCGTAGGAAAAATCGTAATAGAAGCCATTTTCGATAACCGGGCCAATGGTTACCTGGGCATCCGGAAACAGTTCTTTCACCGCCTGGGCGAGCAGGTGAGCGGTCGAATGTCGAATAACATCCAGGCCTTCATCGGATTTGGCGGTGACTATGGAGAGACTCGCATCAGTGTCTATCAGATAAGCTGCATCAACGTCCCTGCCATCCACCTGGCCGGCCAGCGTTGCCTTGGCAAGACCCGGACCTATATCGGTGGCGACATCAAGTACACTCACGGGCTTTTCGTAAACGCGCTGGGAACCATCGGGAAGGGTAATAACAGGCATGGAGTTTCCTTTTTCAGTGGTGACCCCTACCAAAGGCCACGTGAGACAAATTTCAGGCGACGCAGTATAGGGGGGCAAGCTGCGAGCTGCAAGCGACAAGCCATAGGCCGCAAGCCGCAAGCCAAAACTTCTGACAACGGCGCAGCCCTGCTCTTGCTCGCTTGCCTCTTGTAGCTTGTAGCTTGTAGCTAATATAGCTTTTACATTTTTGCTGACATCCGCCATTGACTGACAAAAAAAAACCCCTAAGATGCAGTCTCTCCACCGCTGCCGCCGCCACGCTGCTGACTGTCACGATAAAATGAATGGATTGACTTTGAAATTACCACGCCGACAGCACCTCGTCCTTTATGTCACGGGCACGCTTTTCTCGCTGGCCCAAGCCGCTCCGACCATGGCGGAACCCTGGATAGACGCTGGCGATGAACGCAGCCGCCATCACCTGCAGGTTTTGGCGGATGGTGGCCAGATCAACCTGCCCCTGACCAGTTGGCCGCTCATGTGGAGCGGGGTCAATCGCGAACTCAATGACATAAAGCTGTCGAACCTGTCCGAAGCGGAACTCTGGTCTTATCAATACCTCCGCCACGAGTTGCGTCGCGCACGGCGGGATGTGAGCGGAGGCCAGCAGATCAGCGCCAACAGCAGTCGCCCTGGATTGACTGATTACGCCACCGATTCCCGGGAGAGACTCGAAAGCCGCAGCTATGCCAGTTATACCGGCAATCACTGGGCGGTAAAACTCCAGGCATCGGCGGTTGGCGACCCCCTCGATGACCATCAATACCGGGCGGATGGCTCCTATCTCGCGGGCATATGGGGAAACTGGGTCTTCGGCGCCGGTGCCATTGATCGCTGGTGGGGCCCGGGGTGGCAGTCGAGCCTGATCCTATCCAACACGGCACGCCCCGCTCCGGGTTTCTTTATCAACCGCGCGGACACCCGGGCCTTCGACCTGCCCATTCTGAAGTGGTTGGGCCCCTGGGATCTGCGTCTGTTCCTCAACCAGCTCGAAGGCAATCGCGCGACGCCCCACGCCAAGCTGTTCGGCATGCGGGTCAGCTTCAAGCCCTTCCGACAGCTGGAACTCGGCTTTTCCCGCACCGCGCAATTGGGCGGCGAGGGTCGCCCGGAAGACCTGGCGACCTTCTGGAAGATGTTTACCGGCAAGGACAATCGCGGCTCCAAGTATGTAGCCGCCGATGGCTCCAATGAACCTGGAAACCAGCTGGGCGGCGTGGACTGGCGCCTTGGCCACAGCTTCGGAGGCGTAGCCACGGCATTTTACGGCCAGATGATTGGGGAGGACGAAGCCGGTGGCATGCCCTACAAATTTCTGGGCATGGCGGGTCTGGAAACCAGCTTCGCTTGGGGGCCTACCCACAACCGTCTGGCTCTGGAAGCCAGCAATACGACCATGGAATTCAACAAGGGCGGCACCCCCAATGTGGCCTACGAGCATCCTCTCTACCAGTCCGGCTATCGCTATCACGGTCGTCCTCTGGGCGCCTCAACAGATAACGACAGTGAACTCCTGGTCCTCAAGGGCCTGCACAATCTGGCCAATGGCCACCATTTAAGCTGGACCCTCGGTTCCGGTAAAATCAATGTCGACGGCAGCAACCGCAGCTACGGCGGCAACATCTTCGGTGCCGAGCGCATCGACCTTTGGTATGCTACGGCGTCTTACTCACTGCCGGTTACCCGCCGGAGCCAGCTCAGTATTGGTGGCCAATATTACGATCAAGTTCTGCGAATACGCGAACAACCTATAGAAACCGGCGTTTATATTACCTATAAGTTGCGCCTCTAATATAATTCTGAACCGAGCATAACCATTATTTTGCTTGCACGTTAGTCACAGGAAACTTCATGACCAGATCCGCCCGCATCCTTATTTTTGCCGTGTTTTGCTGTTTTGGCACAGTGGCAGCAGCCCAGTCGCTGCAACCAACGCCCGCGCAAATTCAAAAATTCAAAAGTATGTCACCGCAACAGCAGAGACAACTGGCGGAATCCATGGGCATTGACCTCGATTCACTCATAGGCCAGCAATTGCAGCAACCCGGCGCTGCGACGCCTACTGATGAAGCCGCAACGGGTGAATCGGGCCAACAGCAAATGTCGTTCGAAAAACAATTGATTCCGGAGGATGACAGAAGGGATCTCGAAGAACTCTACAGCACCCTGCCCCAAGAGGAATTCAACCGCCTGTTCGAACAGCAGTTCAAATATTTCCCGCGAAAGGACTTCCTGGACCTGTATCTGGAAATTACCGGGCAGGAATTCATCGACAAGGAAGAATTCCGTTCCTTCGGATACGATCTCTTTACCAAAGACCCCAATGCCTTTACGCCAATCACAGAAGGACCCGTAACCGCGGATTATGTCCTGGGTCCCGGCGATACCCTCATTGTGCAGCTCTACGGCAAGGAAAATACCACCCATAACCTTATGGTGACACGAGAAGGTTATATACAGTTTCCAAATATTGGTCCGATCACCATCGCCGGGTTGACTTTCACCCAGGCACAGGACGTTATCAATACCGTTGTCTCGGAACAGATGATCGGTGTCAAGAGCTCGATTACCATGGGCGTTCTGCGCACCATCCGGGTGCTGGTACTGGGCGAGTCCACGAAGCCGGGCTCCTACACCGTCAGCGCCCTGTCAACCATGACCAACGCCCTCTTCGCCAGCGGCGGTGTCACCAAAGTCGGGTCCCTGCGCAATATCCAGCTGAAACGTCAGGGCAAGGTTGTCAGCACATTGGATGTCTATGACCTTTTGCTACACGGGGACACCAGCGACGACGAGCGTCTGCTGCCCGGCGACGTCATCTTCATACCCACTGTGGGGGACACTGTTGCCGTCAAGGGCGAAGTAAAGCGCCCGGCTATTTATGAACTCAAAGGTGAGGCGACCGCCGCCGCGGTTGTCAATCTGGCCGGAGGGCTAACTTCACTGGCGCACCCGCAACTGACCCGGATAGAGCGACTGAATGGCACCGGCGAAAAAGCGCTCATTACGCTGGATCTGAGTACATCCCGTGGGCAGGATTTCCAGGTGCACAACGCCGATGTTATCGAAGTCGCATCGACTCTGGAAATCATCGAAGGCGCTATCACACTCGAAGGCCACGTGAAGCGACCAGGCGCCTATGCCTGGCACCAGGGCATTCATTTCTCCGATCTGCTGGCGTCCGTCGACAGCATGAAAACCAACCCGGACCTCAATGCCGCGTTAATCAAACGGGAAATCCCGACAACCAAACAAATTGAAATTTTGATTTTTTCACCAAAGGCCGCATGGGCAAACCCGGGGCAAGAGGCAGACCCGCTGCTCCACAAGGACGATACCCTTTTCATATTTGACTACACCACAAGCCGACCCACGGTACTTGCCAATATACTCGACGTGTTGGAGATCCAGTCTCATTACCAGGACCGCCAAAAAACCGTTACCGTTGCCGGCAGTGTCCGCTTCCCCGGCCAATACCCTCTGGCGCAGGGCATGACCACGGATGACCTGATCGCCCTCGCCGGCGGACTCACCGAAAGCGCATTGGGCACCGAGGCGGAACTGACGCGCTACAGCGTCGACGAAGACCTCAAGCGCGTTGTGGTACATGTGCCGGTGGATCTGCAAGGCCCCCAGGAAACCCTGCGGCCCGGTGACACCCTACGCATCAAGCAAATACCTCTGTGGCAGGAAAAGGAAACTGTGGAAATCGCTGGCGAAGTCCTGTTTCCGGGAACCTATTCCATCCTTCCCGGCGAAACCCTCAGCCAGGTTCTGGAGCGCGCTGGCGGCCTGACACCCCACGCCTATCCCGAAGGAGCGGTTTTCTCCCGGGAAGACTTGCGGATACTGGAGCAAAAACGTCTGGACGATCTTCGATCGAAGCTTGAAGCGGATATTGCCGCCAGCAATATTCAGGAGGGCCAGACCGAAGAAATCGACGAGGCGGAAGCCACCCGGTTGCTAAGCAACCTGGATGCTGTGGACGCCGTGGGTCGTATGGTCATAAATCTGCCCAGAATCCTCGAAAAGCCCATGGCCTATGACTTTCAGCTGGAAGATGGCGACACTCTCACCATTCCCCGCTATCAGCCATCGGTTACCGTGGTTGGCGAAGTCCAGTATCCAACATCACACTTCTTCGACAATTCGCTCGATGTCTTCGAATATATTTCACGCTCCGGCGGCACCAAACCGAATGCCGACAGCGAGCGTATCTATATTGTCAAAGCCAATGGCCAGGTTGTTCTGCCTGAGAAATCGGCCTGGTTCAATCGCGGTGCTGACGATATAGACCCCGGTGACACCATCGTAGTGCCCATAGATACAGATCGCGTTGATTCCCTGACCATGTGGAGCAGCGTCACCCAGATTATGTACCAGGCCGCATTGGGTATAGCAGCGATCAGTAGCCTGTAAATTCCACAGGACTCGGTAGTTGCTGAGCCTGTGGAAAGATTTCAAATATGAAGAGATCATGGCTTTTCATATTGCCCTCTCTGACAACACCCGCTACAATACGCGGCCTTTGCAGGAGGACCGTAGCTCAGTTGGTTAGAGCGCCACGTTGACATCGTGGAGGTCAGCGGTTCAAATCCGCTCGGTCCTACCATTCTTTTTTGGGAAGCAAAGGACACTGATTTTCAGTATTTCTTATACTCCGCATAAGTTCTGAAAAATCAAAGAGTTGAAGTTTTTACCAGGGGTTGACAGCGGCCTGCCCGGCCACTAATATACGCAACCTCCAGAGGCCAGAGCCTCTAACCCATTCCGCCTTAGCTCAGTTGGTAGAGCAAATGACTGTTAATCATTGGGTCGCTGGTTCGAGCCCAGCAGGCGGAGCCAAATATCAAAAGGCCGCTCAGAAATGGGCGGCCTTTTTTAATGCCCAATGATTGCCGCTTCACGGCTGTTAATCATTGGCGAATTCAATTGAATCCGCCTAGTTCGAGCCCAGCAGGCGGAGCCAAATATCGAAAAGGCCACTCAGAAATGGGTGGCCTTTTTTAATGAAGCTGCAAGCCAAAAATTATGGACGGAAAACGTTAGCGTCCATGCAACGTTCGACAATTCAAAAACCATAAAGACATTTTAAATGGGCATTTTTTGCTTGCAGCTTGAAGCTTGCCGCTTAACAGGCTGTTGAAATTCCCCTGCATGGGTACCGGCTTTGGTAAAATAGCG
>CAZEWY010000062.1:0-16328 GCA_964515945.1 uncultured Cellvibrionaceae bacterium | reverse complement strand
GGCACCTACAACCTGGGTGTATATGCTCAAAGCGGCGGCTGGAATTTCAATTGGATTGAAGTTGTATCCAATGGTGGTTCTGGCGGCGGTTCTGCCTTTGAGGCCGAAGATTACACCACTTTCTTTGATACGACTCCAGGCAACACCGGTGGCGCCTACCGCGCCGACGACGTGGATATTGAGGCGACAACCGATGCTGGCGGCGGCTTCAATGTCGGCTGGATCGAGCAGAGCGAGTGGCTCGCGTACAACGGTCTGAACATTCCTGCTTCAGGCAATTACATTATTCGCATGCGCGTAGCCAGCCTATCCGGTGCCACCGCCGCTATCGACTTGAATGGCGGCTCCATTCCCTTGGGTAATGTTTCAATTCCGGCTACTGGAGGCTGGCAAAGCTGGCAAACTGTCACCCTTAATACCAGCATCGATGCCGGCACCTACAATCTGGGTGTTTACGCACAAACCAGCGGTTGGAACTTCAACTGGATAGAAGTTGTACCAGGCGGTGATGGCGGTGATGGCGGTGACGGTGGCGACGGTGGCGCTACCTGGAGTGATGAGTTCGACTCGATCAATCTGTCGAACTGGACGTTCGAAACCGGCGGCGGTGGCTGGGGCAACAATGAGCTGCAGTACTACACCAACGGTAACAATGCGTCCATCCAGTTCGACGGCAGTGCCGGCAGTAATGTATTGGTGATCGAAGCCCGTCAGGAAGGCGGCTACGGCTGCTGGTATGGTACATGCCAATACACGTCCACCCGCATGATTTCAAAAGGCAAACGTGAGTTTGGTTACGGTCGTATCGAGGCGCGTATCAAGATGACACAAACCCAGGGTGGCTGGCCGGCCTTCTGGATGTTGGGCAGTAATTTTGACACTGTGGGTTGGCCGGCATGTGGTGAAATCGACATCATGGAACACGTCAATAACGATGCCCAGACCCATGGCACCATCCACTGGCAGGACCACAATGGAAACTATGCCAATTATGGCGGCTCCGTGGGCAACAACGTGACTGGCTGGCATACCTATGCCGTCGAGCGTGATGCCAATGAAATTCGCTGGTACCTCGATGGCAACATGTATCATGTGGCTGACATTTCCGGAGGCGTTAATGGAACCGGTGAGTTCCACAACGACTTCTTCCTCTTGCTGAACTTTGCTATTGGCGGCAACTGGCCGGGCAGCCCCGATGGCAGCAGCACATTCCCACAAAGAATGTATGTTGATTACGTAAGGTACTACCAATAACCGCTTTTTTTAATAGTCTCTAAACCCGGCCTTGCGCCGGGTTTTTTAACTCTTCAGTGAAGACAAAAGGCAAGACTTGATTTGTGACCACCTTTGTTTTATTGCTGGAGGTTTTTAAGGTGTGTGATTAACAAGTGTGACGCTGGCGAATCCATATGATGAGGCCCGCGACTAACTGGGCTGCAGTGCGCAAATTCGCCAAATAAATTCCTGTATGTGGTTAAAGCACGTGAAATGACAGCGTTGTCTTGCTATGCTGCACCATCTGCTCAGTGATCAAGCGCGGTACGATCAGCTCTAGTAGCAACTTCTCATTAGAATGTAAGCCCTTACTAAAAAAGATAATGAAAGGGTCAATCACATGAAAATAAAGCTCATTTTTTCTTTTCCACGTTATTAGCCGTTGGGCTTTGTTTAATCGTGTGCATGGGTGCCGGTCTTTGAAAGATTGAAGACAGGGGTACCATCTTCGCAATCGACAATTAAATTGAAACGTTCAGCTGTATTTTTAATTGTTTTTCATTCACCAATGATAGAGGAAAAAACAATGAAAAAAATCAGTTTTGCAAAAACCGGAATCGTCGTCCCGGCCATTATTTTGTGGGTTACGGCGCTGGCGGCAGTCCCTGCGAGTGCCGCTTATACGCTGGCTTGGTCCGATGAATTTAGCAGTTTTAACAGTTCCAATTGGACGCACCAGACTGGCGATGGTTGCTCCTTGGGCATTTGTGGCTGGGGTAATAGCGAGATGCAGATTTATCGTGCAAGCAATACCAGCATTGTTTCTGAAGCCGGAGCCGAGGGCACAGCCCTGCGTATTCAAATGACGCGCGAAGGTGGCCAGCTCTATTCAAGCCGTCTGGTGACCCAGGGCAAGCGCCAGTTTCGGCGCGGCCGAATTGAGGCGCGTATAAAGCGGCCTTATGGCGCGGGCCTGTGGCCGGCCTTCTGGATGTTGGGCACACAAGGTGGAACATGGCCGGCCAACGGCGAGATCGACATCATGGAGCAGCGCAATAGTGAAAGCGCAAACTTTGGCGCGATTCACTGGCAGGATCATAATGGCCAGTATGCGATGTATTCCGGCAGCGGCGTCGTGGATGGCCGCCAATGGCACACTTATCGTCTGGACTGGGATGACCAGTTTCTGCGCTGGTACATTGACGGTGTAATGTTCCATGAAGCCGATATTCGTAATGCCGTTAACGGCACCAATGAATACCATGACTGGCAACACTATATTTTGCTGAACTTCGCTGCCGCCAGCTCCTCAACCGGCTTTACCCTGGGGCAGTCGGCTGCCAACACTCCGATGCCGCAAAACCTTTACATCGACTGGGTACGCGTTTATCAGGACTCCTCCGTTCCTGGCACCAGTTGCCTGGGATGTAATGGTGGCTCTTCATCGAGCAGCTCTTCTTCGTCATCGAGCTCCAGCTCGTCAAGCAGCTCCGGCGGCTCCTGTGCTGGATTGCCAACCTGGAACGCCTCGACGGTCTACACCGGCGGCGATCAGGTTCAATATAACGGCGTTGAGTACCGCGCTGAGTGGTGGACTCAGGGTGACAATCCTGAACAGTCCGGCCAATGGGGTGTTTGGGAAAACCTCGGTAGCTGTGGTGGCTCCAGTTCATCGTCCAGCAGCAGTTCCAGCTCGTCATCTTCGAGCAGCTCTTCAAGTTCTTCAAGTTCTTCAAGTAGCTCTTCAAGTAGTTCTGGAGGAGGCTCTTGCGCCGGCGTTCCGCAATACGTGGACGGTAATAGCTATAACACCGGCGACGAAGTGCAAAACGTTGCCAACAAATATCGCTGCGATGTTGGCGGATGGTGTGCGATTGGCGGGCCATACGAACCTGGCGTAGGCTGGGCGTGGACCAATGCCTGGACAGAACTCGCAACTTGTCAGTGAGTTGATTTACATTTCCTGGGCTGTTAAAGCCCAGGAAATGGTAAGCAAGCCTGAAGCAAGAGGGGCTTGCTTGGAAAAGCCATAGTTCCCTCTATGGTTTAAGCGGCTGAGTTTTTTATGACTATTTCACTCACTCAAGAGAACGTCAGCGATTTGATTGGCAAATGGCATAAGATCTCCGCCCCGTGCGTTTGCGGCAACTACAACCGTCAACTTATGCTGGGGATAGGTGACAAGAGCTGACCTGCCTCCGAGGCCTTCGCCTCCCAGGCTGATTCTGCCTGTAGCATAGTCGACAGAAGTATTTGCAGGCGTCAATTGTCCCGCATAATAAGCGGAGTATATCTTGGCAATGTCCGCCGGAGATGCAATCATAGCTCCTCCGCCAAATTTGCAACTGTTATCGATACGAAAAGCGACATCAAACCTATCCGATACGTCGGAAGCAGATGGTCCATAGTAGGTCGTCACATTACTGGTCGTATTACGGTCGGGATCGTCAAGCTCTATGTGCTGACTCCACTGGGCTTGAACACCTTCTCCTGAAGAAGAAAATCAAACGGCGCTGACCCGGCAGATATGATAACTGCGCTTAGCAGGACATACCCGAAGCTCGAATAGTTGGTTTCGGTGCCCGGCTTTGCTACGAGTGGATCATTAATAAACGGGGGAAAGCATCTTCCGGTTTATCGCAGTGATGCTGGCTGAGGCTTACCCCATTCATCAACTCCTCTATAGTGTCGAATGCCACTGGTGTGATTCAGTAGCTGATCAACTGTAATACCTCGTACGGACTTTGGTTTGAATTTCGCAAAAGTATTTTTTACCCGTTTGTCTTATTAATCTTAAGACCGAATAAATACACGTCAAAGCCAAGAAGCGCCTATGGCAGACCAGTCGAATAGCTCGGTAACTTGACGCTAAGTACAGCGGGGTGAGCTTGTGAATTTCCGGCGACGGACAGGGCACGAACTGGTGCGACTGGTTACGCTTATAATTCATTGAGAATTCACTGATTCAATGTCTACTGCTGCCTCAAACTGGTCCTTTGCCTGTGTTGTGAATAACAACAGTGCCCGCAAGCTTGTCATGCCACCCCTGCTTACGCTTGTCTATACCTATCCAGATAAAGCCAAGGCAGAGAGGAAGAGTAGCCAGGATATAAGACAAAGTACCTACCTACCATACTGAGGGTTATGTCCATGCGTAGACCTAACCCGCAACCGAAGAGCCTGCCAGTCGGGCAATAAACCTATATATTTCAGCTGCTTAAGGTGCCCGCCAATATTATAGGGAGATGAAGCCCCGTCGACATCATACCCTATGCTCAAACCCACCAAACTTACCCTAACCCCGGAATCTTTCACTGTGCTCCCCTGTCATACCAATACCTAATCCAACGCGGTATACGGTTGGCAAAACAGGAGTTTCCCATGACAAGCTCCCAGGCAACATAGGCACCTCCGGCTGGACCTACGAAGGCTGGATGGGGAAGTTCTATCCGGACAATGTCAAGAGTCGGGATCTACTGTCCGAATATGCCAGATCTCGATACGGTTGAGCCTCAAGCTTGAGGCCCGATCTGAACCCGGCATTGAGCAGCCTTTCCGGTTACCATTGATTACCGATCCCTTTAATTAATCGAACAAATCACTGGAGAATTCCGATGTCATTATTCCCGAAACGCTGGCCGCCGCAGTTCCCTGAGCGTCTGCAACTTTATTCACTGGCGACGCCGAATGGCCAGAAGGTTGGCATTATGCTGGAGGAGACCGAGCTTCCCTACGAAGCGCACCTCATTGATATTACGGCAAATGATCAGTTTGACGAGGACTTCGTGAAGCTCAACCCCAATTCAAAGATTCCCGTGATTTTGGACCCGGATGGGCCTGGCGGGCAGCCGATCAGTTTTATGGAATCCGGGGCGATTCTGATGTATCTGGCGGACAAGACGAACAAATTCCTATCGAAGGAGCCCCGCATGCGCTGGGAGACGTTGCAGTGGCTGTTCTTCCAGAATGGTCATGTCGGCCCCATGTTCGGCCAGTTTGGCCATTTCTATAAATATGCTGCGGACAAGACCCAGGACAGTTATGGCGTGGAGCGTTACACCAAGGAAACGCGCCGTCTGTTGGCTTTGCTCGACAAGCGCATGGCGGATCGCGAATGGATCATGGGCGAGGAGATGACCATTGCCGATATCGCCATAGTACCCTGGGTCAAGGGGCTGGATTTTTATGATGGCCACCAGCTTCTGGAAACCGAGACTTTCAGGAACGTGATCGATTGGCGTGATCGCTTCTACAATCGACCGGCGGTTGCGCGAGGGGCGGAGGTCTGCGCCCTCTAACAAGCTGTTGAAAAACTACCTGCGTTGCCATCGCCAACGTTTTTCAACAGCCTGCTAAACAGCAAGCCTGTCAGGGTTGCGGTGCGGCGCAATATTCGGCAATGAATTCCGCGTGTGTGCTCACCGAGTCCACCGCACGGGCAACGGATTTCCGCATCTCCGCGAAAGCGCGCTTGAGGTATTCTGAATTCACCTTGTCGACGCCCCTGTCATAGGTTTCGGGCAGGACATTGAAGCCGTTGTATATGGCCAGCCAACTGGGAGGGCCGAAGATTTCCGTGGGGTAGCGGATCAGCTCGCCGGTGGAGCGGAACTTTTCCACCTTGTCGGCGAGTTCTTCCGGAATCTCCATGTTCCGGCAGTATTCCCACATTTTGCCGTCCCGGCCGTTCAGCTTGTAATGCAGGATCAGAAAATCCCGCACCCGCTCGTATTCCATGGCGGTGAGTTCATTGAAGGTGTCGACACGACTTTGATGAAAGTAAGGGTCGGGAAACGCCATGCGGATTTTTTCAATGCCGGTTTCCACCAGCCCAATGCTGGTGCTTTCCAAAGGCTCCAGAAAACCGCTCGCCAGACCCAGCGCGACGCAGTTCTTGTGCCAGGCCTTGGTGCGTCGGCCCGGCGTAAAACTGAATTTGCGCGGGTCGTGGAGAAGTTCGCCGTCGATATTGCGGACGAGGGTGGCGGTCGCCTCGTCGTCGCTGATGTGATGGCTGCAGTAGACATGACCATTGCCCTGGCGGTGCTGCAGGGGGATGCGCCACTGCCATCCCGCCTGATGGGCCTGGGTTACCGTGTAGGGCGCCGGGTCGCCAGTGCGAACGCTCTGCACGGCCACCGCCCTGTCGCACACCAGCCACTGACTCCAGTCCTCGTAGCCGACGCCGAGCGCCTCCTTGATCAGCAGGCCGCGAAATCCGGAGCAGTCGATAAACAGGTCTCCCTCAATGGTTGCGCCTGAGTCCAGGCTGACGGACCGGATGAAGCCACTGTCGGGGTCCAGCGTCACATCGGCAATTTTGGCGTCTATGCGTTCAATGCCCTTGGCCTCGGCATAGCTGCGCATCAATTGGGCGAAAAGGCTGGCATCGAAGTGCAGGGCCCAGTCAAACACCGAGAGTTCCGAGGGCGGGTTGGGGGAGGGTTCCACAAATTTATGGCCTTTCGCCAGGGAGACGCCCAGGGAGTAATCCGCCAGGTCCGAAGTGTCGCCGAGCTGGCGCAGTTTCAGCCAGTAGTGGTGAAAGTCGATGTTGTTGGCCTTCTGCCCGAACAGGCCGAAGGGGTGCATAAAAGAGCTGCCGGGTTTGTGCCAGTCGCGGAATTCGATGCCGAGCTTGCAGGTCGCCTGGGTCGCCTTCATCACCTCGAAATCCTGCAGGCCCAGCTCACCGTAAAAGCGGCGCAAAGTCGGAATCGTGGCCTCGCCAACACCGATGGTGCCAATTTGCGACGATTCGATCAGGCTTATCTTGATGGCGGTACGCCGGAAATGTTTGCTCAGGCTGGCGGCGGCCATCCAGCCGGCGGTACCGCCGCCGACTATGACGATTTTCTGAACTTGGTGAAATTCCACAACAACGCCCCGAATTTTTCTTATATTTAATGCGCTCCATCTTATATAAAAAGGCGCCCTTAACAAAGCCGACCGCGCCCAAGGGGCGCAATCGGCCCATTGTTGCTGATCGCGGCAAGGGCTAAACTGCTCTATCCCTTTCCCCATCGCTCATTACCGTTTACCCAAACCCAGGAGTCCCCATGTCATCCACGAGCCCGTCCAAAGTCCTGCGTCTGGCTCCCGGAGACATCACCGAAACCCTGCACGGCATTCTGAAAAAGGCTGGCTTCCCCGAAAACAAGGCTGGAATTCTCGCCCGAACCTTTATGGAAAACAGTCTCGATGGCGTATATACCCACGGGCTCAACCGCTTTGCCCGTTTTATCGAGCTGGTGCGCAACGGCCATGTAAATACCGCTGGCGAAGCTACGTTGAAAAACGCCAGCGGGGCCATTGAACAGTGGGACGGCAGCCTGGCCGCTGGCATCACCAATGCGCTCCAGGCGACGGACCGGGCCATGGAGCTGGCGCGGGCGCACGGCCTCGGCTGCGTCGGTCTGGCCAACACCAATCACTGGATGCGGGGCGGCACCTACGGCTGGCGGGCGGCCACCGAGGGTTTTATCTTTATCGGCTGGACCAATACCATCGCCAACATGCCCGCCTGGGGCGCCCTGGACAGCAGGCTCGGCAACAATCCCCTGGTGCTGGCGGTGCCCTATGAGAATCACGCCATAGTGCTGGATATGGCCATGTCGCAGTATTCCTACGGCGCCATGGAGGAACGGCAACTTCGTGGCGAGCTGCTGCCGGTGCCGGGCGGCTATGATGCCGCAGGGGAGCTATCGCGGGACCCGGCGGCCATTCTGGATACCCAGCGGGCCCTGCCGGCCGGTTATTGGAAGGGCGCGGGCCTGTCGCTGCTGCTGGATATTCTGGCGACGCTTATATCCGGCGGGCTGTCGACAGCGGGAGTCACCCGACAGGGAGATGAGTATGGCGTTTCCCAGGTGTATATCGCTCTGGATACCCGCAAGCTCGGCGAAGGGAGCGCCCTGCGGCAGACGGTGAATGCCATTATTGAGGATTACCGGCAGTCGCAGCCCATCCCAGGGCAGCAGCGTGATGTTCATTACCCGGGCGAGAGCGCCCTGCGTCACAGAGAAGCGAACCGCTGCGACGGCATCCCGGTGGAAGAATCGGTGTGGGCCGGGATCTTGGCACTTTAAGGCGGAAACCGTGCGTATTCATCGGAAACACTCGCAGTGACCAATGAACAGCTTTTTTACAGCATAATCAGCGGCGTGGCTCTGCTGCTCTCACTCTATTGGGGGCTAGGCTATTGGCGGCAGTGCCAGGCGGAACGCAGGCCATTTCCGCACAGCTGGCTTCCGATTCTCGAACGACAGTTGCCACCCTATCGGTATTTACCGCCCGAGCTACAGGAACAGTTGCAGCAATTGGTTAAAATGTTCGTTTACCACAAGCGTTTTATCGGTTGCGCGGGCCTTGAGATCACCGATGAGATTCGCGTGACCATTGCCGCCGGCGCCTGCCTCTTGTTGCTGAATCGCCGGACCAATGAGTATTCTGACCTCCGCTGGATCTACGTTTACCCCAGTGCTTTTATTGCACACCGGCAAATGCAGGACGACGCTGGCGTGGTGTCCGAGGGCAGGGTGGATCTGCTGGGCGAGTCCTGGACCGATGGCAAGGTGATCCTGTCCTGGGACGATGTGGAGCGCGGCGTGCGCGATTTCAGCGACGGCCATAACGTGGTGCTGCACGAATTTGCACACCAACTGGACCACGAAAGTGGCTCCACCAACGGTGCACCGATTTTGCGCAGCCCCCGTGCATCTGGCGAGAGCGCAAACACAGCTACCTACACAAGATGGGCTGCGGTATTTGCCCATGAATTCGCGCAACTGCAGCGGGAAGCCCAAGAGGGAGAGCAGAGCCTGCTGGATCACTACGGGGCAACCGACCCCGCCGAATTCTTTGCGGTGGCCACCGAAACCTTTTTTGAAAAACCCGTGGATATGCAGAAACAACACACAGCGCTCTACAATGAATTGAAAAACTATTATCAACTGGATCCAGCCCAGTGGGGCCAGCCCTGATGTGTGCTGTCCGCATGCGGTCGCGCAAGCGCAAATCCGAACCCACCGGGAGTCTGCCCAAAGGCACCTGTTTTGATGGCCGCGTTCGCGATATCAGTGCTGATGGCCGGGGCGTGGTCCTCCATGAAAATGGGCAGGTTTTTTTCGTGGCGGGTGTCTGGCTGAACGAGCTGGTGCAGGTTCGCATCACTGAATTCAAGGGCCGCTTTGGTTTTGCGGAACTGGTGTCTGTCATCGAGCCATCGCCGGACAGAATCGAGCCGCCTTGCCCCTACCAAGGTGTGGATGCCCGCAGTTGCGGCGGTTGCCCCTGGCAATTTGTTCGCTATGAGGCGCAATTGCACGCAAAGCAGGCCCGTGTCGAGCAGGCTTTTGCCGGAATGATTGCAGCCGGACTGCTGAAGCCGGATCGGTTGATAAACATTTTGCCATCGCCGGATATCTACGGGTATCGCAACCGCGCCCAGCTTAAAAGCGACGGTGACAATCTGGGGTATATGGCAGCGGGCAGCCGCAACTTGGTGGATGTGGCGGACTGTCTGATACTGACGGAAACAAACCGGCAGACGTTACAGGCACTCCGGCAAAAATTGCCGAACTCCGATTGGCGCCCCCGTCGCAAGGATAACCTGACCACGCTGGATATCGATGAAAGCGTCGGTGCCGACAGCGCCAGCGTCAATGCGCGTCTGCCATTCCGACAGGCCAACAGCGCGCAGAACCGGGTTTTACAGCTTTGGTTGACAGAAAAATTAAACAAGCTGGATAAATCGCGGCCGGTGCTGGAACTCTTTGCCGGCTCCGGTAATTTTACCGGGCTGATGGTCGCCGCCGGGTTTGACAATATACTGGCGGTGGAGGTGGTCGACGAGGCCATGGCTGAATTGCGCCAACACTATCCGGAGGTAGGGACGCTGGTCTGTGATCTATTTTCCGCCGATGCCGCCGGGCAATTACATCGCGCCCTGCCGGACGCGGAAGTGCTGGTTTTGGACCCGCCCCGCGACGGGCTGAAGAATGATATTCTGAAAAGCAAACAGGGTTTGTTCCGCAAGAAATCCCGGCTGAAAGATGTGTTTTACATTTCCTGCAATCTGGCGACCCTGCACAGGGATTTACAGGCTTTTGTGGAACATGGTTTCAAGGTTCGGGAAATCCAGCCGCTGGATCAGTTTCCCCATACACCCCACATAGAATTGATGGCACACCTGGAACGCCCTTAAAAAATGCTCAGAAAACTGCTAAAAAACCGCGCGGTGCCCGCCAATGAAACCATTCATTTGAATGGTTTCGAGGCCGCGATTCGTTTCTCCGCCCGCCGCAAAACCTTGACTATCAAGGTCGCGGCGGGAAAGGTCCTGGTACAGGCACCGGCCTTCGCCAGCCTGCGCGAAATCGAGGAATTTGTGGATCACAAAAGCCACTGGATTCGGGAAAAGGTGGCGCAACAGGCGGCGCAGTTACAGACGCTGGAGAGGCACTGGCGCTCCGGTGAATATCTGCCTTTTCTGGGCGCGGACATTTGCCTGCGGGTAGAGCCGGCCACGAGAAATCAGGTGAGCCTCGACGGCCACCTTCTGCTGGTGCGAACGCGGGGCCGGCCGACAGCGGAGGCCATGGCATCCGCCGTGCAGGTGCAGGTCCAGCGCTGGTACAGGGCGCGGGCCGCGGAGCACTTCGCCGAACGGCTGGCGCACTGGGAAAAAATAACCGGCATCACCGCCAGCGGGCATTGCATCAAAACCTACAAGGCCCGGTGGGGTAGCTGCAACCACCGCGCTGAATTGAGCTTTAATTGGAAACTGATCATGGCGCCGCCAGCAGTCATTGACTACGTGGTCGTGCACGAGTTGTGTCATATAGTTCATTTCAATCATTCGCCGATATACTGGCGTTTGGTGGAGCGCTTTCAGCCGGGTTATCGTATTCACAAGCAGTGGCTCAGGGATAATGGGCTTAAGCTTGAGCTTTAGGCTTGGTTTGTCAGATGCTCGCCGGGTCGGCACTTCCGCTGTGGTGGCAGTGTCCAAAAATTCGTTCGAAGGAGGTAAGAGGGAATGCCTGGAGACCTGCAGGAAAAAACGACCAATTGTCCCTATTGCGGCGAACTGATTGGTCTGCTGGTTGATCCGTCGATACCGGCACAAGCCTATATCGAGGATTGTTCCGTCTGTTGCAGACCCATGGAGGTGCATGTCACGGTGGAGGGCGATGATTGCTTTGTGGAAGTGCGCGCGGACAGCGATTAATCCGTAGAGTACGCACCTCCCACCGCAGCAGTTTCACCTCTGCCACAAACATCCGTACAATCTGCGCTTTTCAGGTCCGACTCGACAGTCGCGAACGCATTCAAGTCATCAAAGGACAGCCATGACCGAATTTGTACAAGGGCAGCGCTGGGTTGCCGATTCCGAACCCGAATTGGGCCTGGGAACCGTGGTCGCAATTGAAGGGCGCCAGGTTACTATCCTCTTCGAGCAGGCCGCCTGCGAGCGCACCTATGCCATGGATCAGGCGCCGCTCACACGCATCCGCTTTGAAATTGGCGATGAGATAGCCGTGCGCGACGGCAGTTCAGCCACGGTAAAGGACGTCCATGAACAGGACGGCCTGACCATCTATGACACGGGCGAGGAACAACTGGTACTGGAAACCATGTTGTCCAGCGAGATTCGTCTGAACCAGCCCTTGATGCGCTTGCTGACCGGGCAGATCAACGAACCCAAATGGTTCCACTTCCGCCGCCAGCTGGATGGCGCTCTCACTCGAACCTGGCAATCGCGGTTGGGCGGCCTTCTGGGGGTGCGCGCCAACCTGATTCCGCATCAATTGTATGTCGCCTGGACCGCCTGCGAGCGGGAAGAAGTGCGGGTACTTCTGGCGGACGAAGTGGGTTTGGGTAAAACCATTGAAGCCGGCATGATCCTGTCCCGTCTGATGAAGCTGGAACGGGTCGAGCGGGCGCTGGTGGTAGTGCCCGATGCCCTGCAAGTGCAGTGGCTGGTGGAGCTGGTGCGGCGTTTCAGTCTGCGGCCGGAACTCTATCGCGGCGAAGAGCACGAGTTCGATTACGGCCAGATCCACATAGTGCCGCATTCCGCCCTGACAACGGATGCCGAGCGCCTGTTCAATGCCGCGTTCGACATCACCATCGTGGACGAAGCTCACCATTTACAGCCGGGCAGTGATGCCTTTGCCAGCCTTGAGCAGTTGTCCGTGCTTTGCGAACACATGGTGTTGCTCACTGCCACGCCCGAGCAGCTAGGGCTGGAAAGTCACTTCCAGCGTTTGCGTCTGCTGGACGCCAACAAGTTCACCGATCTGAAACAGCTAGTTGCCCAGGAAGAACATTACGCGGATCTCAACACCAAGATCCGTGCTTTACCTGAAAGTCGCGGGGAGCTGATTAAAGAATTCGAACTGAGCAAAAACCTCAGCGATAACCAACTGATTGACGAATTACTGGACTGCCACGGCATAGGCCGCGTCATGTTCCGCAACGTGCGCAAGTCCATCAGTGGCTTCCCGGCCCGTGTCGCAGTGCCTCACGATATTGAGGAAGATTCCTGGGACGCCAAGTTTGAGTGGCTAGCCCAGTGGCTCAAGAAAGCCGGCGGCGAAAAAATTCTGGTAATCATGCACGACCTGGAAAACGTGCGCGACTGCGAACAATACCTGTGGAAAAAGCACGGCCTCGACGCCGCGCTTTTTCACGAAGAACAAAGCCTTATCGACCGGGACAGCGCCGCAGCCTATTTCGCCGATACCGACTACGGCAGCCAAATTCTCATCTGCTCCGAAATCGGCAGCGAGGGCCGCAACTTCCAGTTCAGTTGCCACCTGGCCTGTCTCGACCTGCCCGACAATCCAGATCTGTTGGAACAGCGCATTGGGCGTCTGGACCGTATCGGCCAGCAGCGGGACGTACAGGTGCATATTCCCATGGCGTCCGGTTCGCCGACAGTCATTCGCTTTCATTGGTACCACCAGGTATTGCACTGTATCGAGCAGCAGAATCCTGCCGCTGGCGCCATACATGACGAATACTGGCCCCAGTTGACGGCGGATGATCTGTCAGCGCTGGCGAACGGAAAAGATACACCGTTGATTAAACAGGCTCGGAAAAAGCTGGCGCAACTGCAACAGAACATACAGCAGGGCCGTGACGCGTTGCTGGAAATGAACAGTTGCCGCCAGCCATTTGCGGATGAACTGGTCAAAAAAATCGCGGATTTTGAGCAGGAAACGCCCCAGGCACTGGTGGAAGCGTCCAGCGAATTGTTGCAGTTTCATTTCGAAGAAACCCGGGAGGGAGCCTGGTCCATTATCCCTTCCGATAAAATGCTTATTTCTGCGTTGCCGGGCATACCGGCGGAAGGCACGGAGGTGACTTTTTCACGGGAGCTGGCCAACGCCCGCGAAGACCTGCTGTTTATCACCTGGGATTCGCCCTTTATTGTGGGCTTGTGGGAACTGCTGCACCACTCGGAGCTCGGCTCGGCGTCGGTGGCAACACTCCCAAGCACTCGCCTGCCCACCGGCCAGTGCCTGTTGGAAGTCTGCTACGACATCGTCATACAGTCCCCCATGTCCGCCCAGTGCCTGCCTTTTCTGGAGAGACAGTCAGTGCGCGCGCTGGTGCTGGATATGGGAGACAAGGATCTTTCGGCGGTGCTGAACGAAGAATCTCTGCAACAGTCACTGGTGTCGGTGAAAAAAGGCATCGCCCGCAAGATCATTCAAACACAGAAGGACGATATTCCCGCGTGGCACAAAAAAGCCGACGGCTTTGCCGAAACCCAGAAGCAAAACATTATTCAGGCCGGCTTGGAAAAGGTGCAGAATTTTTTTGATGGTGAAATAAAAAGACTCAGGCATCTTGCGGGAAAGAATCCGAGCATCAGCGGTGATGAAATAGAAGCTCTGGAGTCCAAGAAGAAGAGCCTGCTACTAGCCCTTACTGACAACGCCCATTTGCAGCTATCGGCGATCCGATTGATCGTGATAACAGATTAGGTAGAGTGACTTTCCGCGCCGGCATCGCATTTGTTGCTGGCCTTATCCTCCACCCCAGGGGCCTCACAAAAACCCTGGGCAATATTTCCTTTGGCCGCTTCGACTGCATGTTTCTTTCTGGGCCGTGCTTTTGGTTATGGCCTCGGCATGCATTTGTTTTTTGTCCGCTAGCAGGTTCGGTTTACCTGAACCTGCCCGCTGATGGTGGAGGTCTAAAAATCAAAAATTTCGCCCAACAGGCTTTTCCTTTTATGGCGTTTACCATGGTGGTGATCATGGCCGTAGTGGGAATCCCTGCGGTAGTCACCCGATGGCGACGGCCTGGAGCTCGGCTGTGGCGCAACGGTCGCTCCAGCACTTCTCTCAATAATTTTATCCAGTTCGCCGCGGTCCAGCCAAACACCTCGGCACTGCGGACAGTAGTCGATTTCGATGCCCTGTCGGTCGGTCATCATTAAGGTCACGTTACATGCGGGACATTGCATGGCAAATCTCCTGGTTTATGAGTCGAGGCAGCTTAACATCTATGTGTGGGCTGCCCAGTGGTAATCAAGTGACGAGCTTGGCCATGGCCAGCGAAGAGTCCGAGCCATCTTCGGTCAAGCCTTTGATCACTCCCTTCCGGTTGCATTCCGGCTGATTCTGACTGGCTTTGCATTTTCCCGTCAGCTGAGTAATCGGATTTCGATGCCGACAATTGCCCCGAGTAAGCGTTCGATAAATTCCGGCGGGGCATCATCCACTGACCAGGAGTCATCGCGGCCGGCTTCATGATGATCGGTCAGCTTGTGCAGATGAGCCAGGAGCCACGCCGGTTCATGGAAAACTTTTGCCTGACCCGAAGCGTGAACGGCCAGATAATTCCAGGTTGGCACCGCGCGCCCGGTTTCAGCTTTCGTCGGATACCAGCCCGGCGATATATAGGCATTAGGCCCTTGGAAAATGGCCAAAACCTCCGCCCCTGACGCCAGTTGTCGCCAAACCGGATTTTTGCGAGCGATATGGCATTCCAATATGCCGAAGTCAATGTCATTTGAGGTATTAAGGTAGAAGGGAAGATGGTTGGCCTCAATGCCGTCACTGTCGGCTACAACCAATACGCCAAAGCTGTTGTGCCTGATATGGGCTTGGAGCCGTTCTGTATCGGCCTCTTCGAAATGTTTGGGTACATACATCAGATTGGCTTCTTTCCGGTGGTGTCAGTTAAATACAGCTGCCTCGTTAGTAATGGCTGATTGCTTCGTACTCAATCAAGTGATATTACGGAAGGTATGCTTTAAGCCAGTTAGGAATATTGTTTGCGCTCTTATGGATGAGCCCATTTCTGTAAGCAGCAATCCACTTGTAGTGATCACTATTGTCATAAATGTGGGCGCTCTCGAAGGCTTTAATGTAAAGCTTCAGGTTGTTCAGTGATCGAGGGTAGCGCCTCTTTACGTCCACCAGCGGAATTGCGTGCCCGCCTAGCTTGACCCGCTTTGCGACACGTTCCGCACTCATTTCGCGGCTTTCAAGGGCCACGTAAATAAAAACTGTCCGGAAACCAACATCTTTGGCGAATTCGGCCAATTTCAGATAGGTAGATCCAGAGATGGTCGACTCAACGATGATCGGTTGGCCATCATGGATATGGTGCTTGACCAGGTCCAGTGTTTTACGACCCGCCGAAAGCTGTTCCTGATCTACGGTTGAAAATGACCCCGTGATTCCTTTCGCAATGGCATCAGGGTCTACAACCTCGACGTTCGGAAAGCGGTGCTTGATTGAGAGGGTGAGTGTGGATTTGCCAGCCCCATTCGGGCCTGCAACCAGAAAGAATTGTGGTCTCGACACGACTGTCCCTAGTGTTTGGGTGGTTTGGCCTCAATAGATTTCCGTTGTTCGGCGGCCTTCGCTTCCTTGTATGCCTCGTCTCCTATGCGCTTCCGGCCTTCATCTGTTTCCAGTTCGCGCAACAGTTGATCCAACTGTATTTCGGAGAGTGTTTTGGGTTTATCTGCTTGCTTCATTCTGCGTACCTCGACGCCTCAGTACGGTGTAACGCTTAGAATATCGGATCGGCCCCAAAAATCAAAAGACATATTAGGGGAAAAAGGGGGGCGGTATGTTTACTGT
>CAZEWY010000061.1:0-16491 GCA_964515945.1 uncultured Cellvibrionaceae bacterium | reverse complement strand
CTGCGGCGACTGCGGCAGCGCGAAGAACTTGCCATCGTGGGTGCGCGAAGGCACCAGATAATCCCGTGCGCCTTCCGGCGTGGCGCGGGTAAGGATGGGCGTTTCTATATCGAGAAAGCCTTCGTTATCCAGGTAGTTGCGGATGGCGGTGGTGACCTTCGAGCGGAACCGCAGGTTGTGCTGCATGGCGGGGCGACGCAGATCAAGGTAACGGTATTTGAGACGCACGTCCTCACCCACGGTGGTGTGGGAGTCCAGCTGGAACGGCGGTGTTTCCGCGGAATTGAGAATTTCCAGCGCCTGCCCGTAGACCTCGATTTCACCCGTGGGCATGTTTGCGTTGACGGTTTCGGGTGTACGGGCGCGCACTTTGCCTGTGACCCGCAGTACATACTCGCCGCGCACCTTGTCCGCCAGGGCAAAATTCTGTTCACCGTCGGGGTCAAAAACCACCTGCACTATGCCATCGCGGTCGCGCAGGTCGATAAATATCACACCGCCGTGGTCGCGGCGGCGGTCTACCCAGCCGCAAAGGGTCACTTCTTCATCTATATGTGAGGCATTCAGAGTGCCACAGTAAACACTGCGCATGATTTGTTCCCGTATTTAATGCATGAATTCGCGCGCATGCCGAAGGTCATCAGGCGCCCTTTGCCGGCTTATCAGCCTTGGCATCCGCTTTCTTTGTCTCGGCCTTGCCACTTGTTTTCGCCGTATCACCGGCAGGTTTGGCGGCATCCCCGGCCAGGTTTTTCTTCTTGTCGCCGGACTTGAAGTCCGTCTCGTACCAGCCACCACCTTTCAGGCGGAAGGCCGCCGCGGATATTTTCTTCTTCAATTCCGCCTTGCCGCACCGGGGGCAATCCTCCAGGGCAGCATCGCTTATTTTTTGCAGGGCCTCGAAATCGTGGCCACAGGATTGACATTCGTATTCGTAAATTGGCATCTTCGCTGACTCTCATGCAACTCAACCAAACCACTGTGCACAGCCCCTTGCGCGCCCTCTCGGTCTTCCCGGAGCCGTGCACCCAAAAAGCGGGGCATTATACCTCAGTTAAACCGGATATTTCACCGCGCCAGCGCTTCATTCCCACTAAAACATGAAGGCCTGTTCGTGGGGTCCCTGGAGAGTCCTCAGGTCCAAAAACAGGCATTTTTCCGAGGCCCGCACCAAAATGCGCAAAAAAACAGGGCTTTTTTTCATTTTCTAGTTGCCGCGTAACGCCATATCCTCTATATATAAGCTCAGCTCGACGGACCGATTGAATAGCAGCTGCCTTCGAGTGGGCAATATCCAATTAAAGCACCCAAATCAAAAAGAGGTTTACTCCATGGCCGCACGTAAAGCTTCAGCCAAAAAAGCTCCAGCAAAGAAAGCTCCAGCAAAAAAACCCGCAGCTCGCAAAGCCGCCCCTAAAGCCGCAGCCGCTGCCAAGCCCGCTAAAAAAGTTGGCCTGGTAAAAGAGCGTTTTTCCAAAACCCAGATTCTCAGCCAGATCGCGGAAAGCACCGAACTCAGCAAAAAGCAGGTTCAATCCGTACTGGATGAGCTGACTGACATCATCGAAGGTCATGTCAAGAAGCGCGCGGTTGGCGAATTCGTCCTGCCCGGCCTGCTGAAGATTGTGACCGTCAAGAAGCCGGCTCGCAAAGCGCGCAAAGGGATTAACCCCTTCACGGGTGAGGAAACTACCTTCGCCGCCAAGCCTGCCAGCACTGCGGTCAAGATTCGTCCGCTGAAAAAGCTCAAGGAAATGGCTGAATAGTACTTTTCTCGGGCCGTCTGCCTAGCAGACGGCATTTATTGATCACTTCCCCCCAGGCAATTACACACTGACAAACCCTTCCCCACTCAGGGCTCGCCGCAGCCGTTGCAGCCGGGCCGCCAGCTCCTTATCGTCAAAGTGTTTTGCCTCTACCGCGCCCCACACAGGGCCAGGCCAGGCCGCATCTTCCCTGAACCGCGCGATATGATGCAGATGGAGTTGCGGTACCATGTTTCCCAAGGCCGCGATATTCATTTTCACCGGGCGAAAAACGTCCGTCATGACTTCTGCCAGATGACTGGACTCGCGAATGAGCCGGATCTGGTCCTCGTCCGCCAAATGATGAATTTCCCTCACATCTTCCCGCTGCGGTACCAGAATGCACCAGGGATAATTGGCATCCTTATGCATCAGAATCAGGGACAGATCGAAGCGTCCGACAGCGACAGTATCCTCTTGCAGATGCGAATCCAGTTCAAACATGATTTATCTCCTTGGAAGGGGTTGTCGGGCTGGCACACAGGGAATAATGCACCGTAGAATAGCCCTTTTTGACAGCAAAGCAGAGAATCAGCATGCGAGCAAGCCAGTTTTTAATTGCCACTCAGAAGGAAACTCCCGCGGACGCGGAAGTTATCAGCCATCAGTTGATGTTGCGGGCGGGGATGATTCGCAAACTGGCATCCGGCCTTTATACCTGGCTGCCGATGGGCCTCCGGGTACTGCGCAAGGTCGAGACCATAGTGCGCCAGGAGATGGACGCCGCCGGGGCCCAGGAACTGCTGATGCCCGTGGTGCAGCCTGCCGAGCTGTGGGAGGAATCCGGCCGCTGGGGGCAGTTTGGCCCCGAACTGTTGCGCATCCAGGATCGTCATCAGCGGGACTTCTGCCTGGGCCCCACCCACGAAGAGGTCATCACCGACCTTATTCGGTCCGAAGTTAACAGTTACAAGCAGCTGCCGGCGAACTTCTATCAGATACAGACCAAGTTTCGCGATGAAGTGCGCCCGCGTTTCGGCGTTATGCGCGCCCGCGAATTCCTGATGAAGGACGCCTATTCCTTCCATCTGACCCAGCAGAGCCTGGAGGAAACCTACGCGACCATGCGCCAGGCCTACTGCAATATTTTTGACCGCATCGGCCTGGACTACCGCCCCGTTCTCGCCGATACGGGCTCCATTGGCGGTTCCGCCTCTCATGAGTTCCATGTATTGGCCGCAAGCGGCGAGGACGACATCGCCTTCAGCACGGGCAGCGATTACGCGGCCAATGTCGAAATGGCGGAAGCCGTGGCACCGACCAAACCCGAGGGAGTTACGCCGGAGCTCATGGTAGAAGTGGCGACGCCCGGGCAAAAAACCATCGAAGACGTGGCCGCTTTTCTGAAGATTGACACCCGTGCCACCGTCAAGACACTGGTGGTCATGGGAGAAGCCGACGACAAAGGCGAACAGGGACTGGTGGCGCTGATTCTGCGCGGCGACCACAGTCTCAATGAAGTGAAGGCCGAAAAACTGCCAGGCGTCGCGGCACCGCTGACCTTCGCCCCCGAGCAAAGGGTTGCAGCGGAATTGGGTGCCGATGTGGGTTCACTGGGGCCGGTGGGTTTGACGATTCCGGTTATCGTGGATCGTGCCGCGGCCGCCAGTGTCAATTTTGCCTGTGGCGCCAACAGAACCGGTTATCACTTCACCGGCGTCAACTGGGAAAGAGACCTGCCCTGCGGACGCGTCGAGGACATCCGCAATGTGGTCGCCGGCGACCCGAGTCCCTGTGGCCAGGGCACCCTGGAAATCAAACGCGGCATTGAGGTGGGCCACATCTTCCAGCTCGGGCGCAAATATTCGGAGGCGATGAAAGCGCGGGTGCTGGATGAAAACGGCAAGGAACAGACCCTGACCATGGGTTGCTACGGCATCGGCGTCTCCCGCACAGTGGCGGCCGCCATTGAGCAGAACCACGACGACAAGGGCATCATCTGGCCCAATGCCATTGCCCCCTTTCAGATCGTTCTGGTGCCCATCAACATGCACAAATCACAAGCGGTCGCACAAACCTGTGAAAAACTCTACGCCGAGCTGAGCGCCAGCGGCTACGATGTGCTATTTATGGATGAAGCCAAAGCCCGACTGGGCGTCATGCTCGCCGATGTGGAACTCATCGGCATTCCTCATCGCCTGGTGATTGGCGATCGCGGACTCGAGGCGGGCACCGTGGAATACAAGGGCCGTCGCGACACGGACAGCCGTGAAATTCCCGCGGAACAGTTGCACGATTTTTTGCGTCAGGTGGTTTGCCAGGGACTGAATTAGAGGTTCCCAATGGTGCGCCGCACTTTCGGATTCGATAACAGGTTATGCAGATACTGCCACTACACTACGGATCAATGAGACATCGCATCCGGCTGATCAGCGTGCTGGCAATCGGCGTTCTTTGTTGTAACCTGTCACTGGCGTCCGAAGAACTGTCGGTCGCCACTGTCGCACCGCAACTCGACGCGCTACGGCCGGCCAACCGGGACGTCGAACCCGAATTGCGCGCCTTGTTAAAAGACTCCATTGCCCGTGCCGACAGCTTCGAGGACCGCTTCGATGCCGAAGTCTGGCTGGTGCAAAAATCCGGGCAGCTGGAAAAATATATTGATGACCCCGCAAGGCGTTTTGAAATTCTTCGCCTGGTGCACCGCGAGGCGAACCGCGTCGGCATACCCCCGGAATTTGTTCTGGCCGTCATAGAAGTGGAAAGCCATTTTGACCGCTTTGCAGTTTCCAGTGCGGGCGCGCAAGGCATGATGCAGGTAATGCCGTTTTGGAAAAATGAAATTGGCCGCGAAGAAGACAATCTGACCGACGTGCAAACCAATCTCCGCTACGGCTGCACCATCCTCAAATACTATTACGACCGCTCCGATGGCAATTGGGCGGAAGCCCTTGCACGTTACAACGGGAGCTATGGCCACTACTGGAATTACTCGGAGAAGGTCATGGTGGCCTGGGAAAAAAATTGGCGTTGAACGACAAGCGGCAGAAAATAGGATAGGGTGACCAATAGGCCCACGAATAGCGGACTTGCCAGGAGCTGGAATAAAACAATGACCGATAATGACAATGCACCGTTTTCCGAAATGCCCCTGCTGATTGTCGCCATGGGCGTTTCCGGTAGTGGTAAATCCACCGTTGCGCGTGCATTGGCGGACCGCCTGGCGCTGCATTATCTGGAGGGAGACTATTATCACAGTGATGAAGCGCGATCCCGAATGGCCAAAGCCATCCCCCTGTCAGAGGAGATGCGCGCGCCCTGGATCAAGGCCATTTGCCGTGATTTAAAGCAATTGGCCAGCAAGGGTGAAAATTGCGTTCTCGCCTTTTCCGGTCTGAAAAAATCTCACAGGGAACCGCTGCGGCACACGGGATTCCAGGTTATCTTCCTGTTCCTGGAAGGTGAAAAAGCCATGATTCGGCAGCGTATAGCGGACCGCAAAGGCCATTTTGCGCCGCCGCAACTGCTCGACAGTCAGTTCGAAACTCTTGAACCGCCACTGGATGAAGCCGATGTTCTGCGGCTGGATATCCGCCTACCCCTGCAACAGCTTGTCGATCAGGCCGTGGCTCTGATAGGCCAGTACCGGTCCCCATAAGGTCTGATCAACCAGGTCCTCTCACTTATTTCGTCTCCACTGCCGCCTCCGCGTCGACGGGCATCTCATGTTGGGCCCCAGCCGAGTTTCTTTTACAATGGGAATTTTCCCGAAGTCCTTCACTCAAGGAATTGACATGGCTCAAAAATATACCATTTACCACAATCCACGCTGCTCAAAGTCGCGGCAAACCCTGGCACTGCTGGAAGCCAAGGGCGTGGAGCCGGACGTGGTACTTTACCTGGAAGATTCACCCGATGCGCAAACCCTGAAAGACCTGCTGAAAAAACTGGGCTTGCAAGCGCGGGATCTGCTGCGCAAGGGCGAAGATATTTATAAGGAGCTTGGGCTGTCCGATCCATCGCTGACGGACGCAGCCATCATCGATGCCATGGTTGCACATCCCAAGCTCATTGAGCGCCCCATAGTTGTCAAGGGCAAGCGCGCGGTACTGGGTCGGCCGCCTGAAAATGTTTTGGAGCTGCTATGACCGGAACTTCTGTGAATCGCCCATATGTGCTGGTGCTTTATTACAGTCTGCACGGCGCCACGCGCGCCATGGCGCAGCAGATAGCCCGTGGCATTGCGCAGGTCGACGGACTGGAGGCGCGCCTGCGCACCGTGCCCAAGGTCTCCACCGTCACCGAGGCCAGTGAACCCGCCATACCTGCCGAGGGCGATATCTATTGCACGGAAGAAGACCTGCGCCAGTGTTCGGCTTTGGCACTCGGCAGCCCGACTCGTTTTGGCAACATGGCCGCGCCTCTGAAATATTTCTGGGACGGCACCGCCAGCCAATGGATCAATGGCGATCTGATCGACAAGCCGGCCGCTGTCTTTACCTCGACGGCATCACTGCATGGCGGTCAGGAAACCACCTTGTTAAGCATGATGTTGCCGCTGATTCACCACGGCATGGTCATTGCCGGCATTCCTTACAGCGAGGCGGGGCTGCACCGGACCCAGACCGGCGGCACGCCTTATGGCGCATCTCATACGGCGGGGACCAAGGCCGATCGCCCTCTCAGCGATGACGAGGCAGAACTGTGTCGCGCTCAGGGCCAGCGGCTGGCTCGGCTCACACTGAAGCTGGCGGCAACCAAGTGATGGTCATCAAACATATCGAGCATCTTCCGACCAAGCTGCGAATTGCGCACCTTAGCGCCAATCTCTCCTACGCCACGCTGATTCTGGTTCTGACCCTCTGGGCCTGGAGCAAGGGCGGCTTGTTTCCACTTCTATGGGTCATTGCCTGCGTGCCCTTATTGATCCTGTGGCCGGGCATGCGCAAAAAACGCCACCGCCCCTACAGCTGGCTGTGCTTTGTCATACTCTTCTATTTTATCAAGGGCGTCGAAGGCAGCCTCTCCTCCGTGGCATCCTGGATGGATTTCACCATCCTTGCGCTCAGTGTGATTATATTTATCAGCGCCATGTTCACCAGCCGCTGGCTGCAATATACCCGGATACAGTCACCGGAACCTCCAAACGAAAAGGACGTGTCATGACGCACCCTCGCAATAGCCTTGCCCGCTTGTGGAACGGATTCTGGAAGACGATTACCTGGTTGCGCGTGGCCACGCTGAATCTGCTGTTTGTCGTCATAGTGCTGCTTGTGGTTGCGGCCATATTGAGCCCGACGCATCTGCCAATCCCCAAGCAAGGCCCCCTGGTGATAGCGCCTTCGGGGTACCTGGTGGATCAGATGTCTTACAAAAGTCCCACCCTTTTCCTGCTGGGTTCAAGCTCCGAGCGACCGACGGAGACCCTGGTGCGCGATTTGGTGCTGAGCATAGAGGCCGCTGCGACGGATCCCGATATCACGGCATTGATATTGGATCTTGACTACCTGATGGGCGGCGCCCTGAGCAAACTGGAAGAAGTGGGCCAGGCACTGCAGACTTTCAAGGCCACGGAAAAACCCATCATCGCCTATTCAGACAACTACACCCAGGCACAGTACTACCTGGCCACCTATGCCGATGAAATCTACCTCAACACCATGGGCAGCGTGTTGATCAGCGGATTCAGCATGTATCAGCACTACATGAAGGAAGGCATCGACAAGCTCAAGGTCAATGTGCATGTTTTTCGGGTCGGTGAATACAAGGATTTTATCGAACCCTTTACGCGCAACAGCATGTCCAGAGCGTCTCGTGAACACAACACCCAGTGGATCAATGAACTCTGGGGCGTCTATACCAGTCGGGTGGAAACTTCGCGGCAGTTGCCTCCCGGCGCGGTCGACAACTTCATCAACAATATGAGCGCCCATCTGGCCGAGGCCGGTGGAGACAGCGCGCGCATGGCCCTGGATTATGGACTGGTGGATCACCTGGTATCCCGTGTTGCCATGGAGTCCACGCTTATGGAGCGCTTCGGCGCCAATGAGCAAGGGGATGGTTTCAAGGCCATCCCCCAGCCCCATTACCTGACGCGGAAGCAGTTGCTGCAATCACAAAAACCCGACCGCGTGGGCCTGATAGTCGCAAGCGGCAGCATTGCCGACGGCGAGCAGCCCGCCGGCAACATCGGCAGCGATACTCTGACCAGACTCATAAGGGAAGCGCGGGAAAACGATGCCATCAAGGCGCTGGTATTACGCGTCGACAGTGGCGGCGGCAGCGCCTTCGCCTCGGAAATCATACGCCAGGAACTGGCGGCCGTGCGCGTTCAGGGTAAGCCCGTGGTCATTTCCATGGGTAGTCTCGCGGCTTCCGGCGGCTACTGGATCAGTGCCCCCGCCGATCAGATCTGGGCAACGCCCACCACCCTTACCGGGTCGATCGGAGTGTTCGGCATATTCCCCACCTTCGAGCAGACCCTCAACCAGCTCGGCGTGCAGGTCGATGGCATAGCCACCACCGAACTGGCGGGCAGCAACCGACTGGACCGTCCATTGTCGCCGCAGGCTGCGCAATTGGCCCAGGCGAATGTCGAGGCAATTTATCAGCGCTTTATCACTCTGGTGGCCGAAGCCCGGGGCAAAACTCCACAGGAGGTGCATGAAATCGCCCAGGGCCGGGTCTGGACCGGCGCCACTGCCGCGGAACTGGGACTGGTAGATGAACTCGGCTATCTGGATGATGCCATTGCGGCCGCCGCCAATATTGCCGGCATCGAGGACTACAGCGTGGAACTGGTGGAACAGCAACTCACACCCAGCGAACAGATCATCCGCGCAATTCGCGGCGAAGTCCGGGGCCTTCTTGGCGATGCCCAAAACCGTATTATGGGTCAATGGCTGAGTGGTGGATCACCTCAGGCGACCAGCAATAGTTTCGCAAGCGGACTTTTGGCAGAGCAGGCCGCTCTGGCACGCTTCTACCAGCAGATACACGCCAGCCTGGCACCGCTGATCAACGGCAAGCGCAACGGTATTTATGCGCAGTGCATGCAGTGTGGGAGGTTATAGAGCTGCACGTCGAGGACCGAAAGGGAAAAGGGAAAAGGGAAAAGGGAAAAGGGAAAAGGGAAAAGAATATGAGGCTTCGAATAGCCTGATAATGCGACCCAGTGGGTAGTGTTCATAAATCTGTGTCATTTCCCTAGACTGTCCCTAACAGGAGGCGGACATGACACAAAAGAACAACATCCAGTTTGATCTTGATAAGGCCCTCGAAGAGCTCAAAGCCGGCAAGCCGATGAGTGGCAAGGATGGCTTTCTCACCCCACTGATCAAGCAGCTCACCGAAGCGGCGCTGCAAGCCGAGCAGGAGGCCCACATCGAGCAGGGCGGCGCTCCCAACCGCAAAAATGGCTACACCTCCAAGACCATCAAAAGCCCCGCTGGCAGCTTCGAACTCAGTACACCGCGTGACCGCGCCGGCACCTTCGAGCCGCAGCTCGTCAAAAAGAACCAGACTCACCTGACTGATGATCTGGAGCGCAAAATCCTAGCCCTCTACGCCCACGGCAACAGCTACCAGACCATCCGTGAGCACCTGAAGGACTACTACGATATCGACTTCTCCAACGGCACGCTCAACGCCGTTACCGACAAGCTGTTACCCGAGCTTGAGAGCTGGCGCGAGCGCGACCTGGACCCGGTCTACCCCATCGTTTGGCTCGATGCCATTCACTACAAAATCAAAGAGAACGGTCGCTTCGTCAGTAAAGCTATCTACACGATTTTAGCGCTCAACATCGAAGGCAAAAAAGAACTGCTGGGCCTGTATCTGTCCGATGCCGAAGGCGCCCACTATTGGCTCAGCGTGCTCACGGACCTGCAAAACCGCGGTGTCCAGGACATTCTCATCGCCTGCGTCGATGGCCTCAAGGGCTTCCCCGAGGCCATCGAAACCATTTATCCGGACACCGAAGTGCAGCTGTGCATCATTCACCAGATCCGCAACTCGCTGAAGTACATCGCCTCCAAGAACCAGAAAGCGTTCATGGCGGACCTGAAGACGGTGTACAAGGCCGCGACCAAGAATGCCGCCGAAACCGCACTTAACGAGCTGGAGGCCAAATGGGGCAAACAGTACCCCGTCGTCATCCGCTCCTGGCGCAGCAAGTGGGACAACTTATCGGTCTACTTCAAGTATCCCGAGGATGTCCGTAAAGCGATTTACACCACCAATGCCGTCGAGGCGGTGCATCGTCAGTTCCGTAAGCTCACCAAGACCAAGGGCGGCTTCGCCAACGAAAACAGCTTGTTAAAGCTCCTCTACGCCGGGGTGCTTAAAGCCTCGGAGAAATGGACCCACCCAGTGCAGAACTGGAATCTGACGCTCTCCCAAATGGCCATCCACTTCGAGGGCCGGCTCGACGAACACTTGGACCTGTAACGGCTTCGCGTTACACTGAAGCCGCTCGATTCGCTGAGCGACTTGCTCGCTCCGTGCAATCGGCGGCCAACAAGCGAAGCGCGTTAGCTTCGTTCAAGCTGACACAGAATTTTGAACACCCTCACCCAGTGAGAATCTCCGAGATTGATGCGCTACACTCGCGGCGGCATGAATCTTTTCCCTTTTCCCTTTTCCCTTTTCCCTTTTCCCTTTTCCCTAAAACCCCAACACCTCCTTCACAAAAGGAATCGTGAGCTTGCGTTGCTGCTGAAGGGATTCATCGTCGAGTTGGTTGAGCATCAGGAAGAGTTCATTGGTATCCCTGGGGGCGCGGGCGAGGATATAGCGAGTGACGTCTTCCGGCAGTTCCAGACCCCGGGCCTTGGCCCGCATTTGCAGGGCTATCTGCTTGTCCTCGTCCTTCAGTCCATGGAGGTGGTAGACGACGCTGCCAAGTATCCGCGACTTCAGGTCGGGCAATATCATGGGAATGGACGGCGGGCTGGTGTGGGATGCCATGATCAGGCGGTGACCGGCGTCGCGCAGGTTGTTGAACAGATGGAACAGAGCCTGCTCCCACTCCCGATGCCCGCAGATCTCATCAATGCCATCCAGGCACACCAGCTCGATGCTTTCCAGGCCATCACAGATATCACGCGGCGCGTAACCCACCAGTTCCCGCAGGGGCAGGTACTGAACGGAAATCTGCTGTTCGCTGGCCACATGGCCGCATGCTTGCAGCAGGTGAGTCAATCCCGCGCCGCGCGCGCCCCAGATCACCAGGCTGGCCTCGCCCCGGTTGTGGCTCATGGCGTCGAGGGCCGCCAGAATCTCTCGATTGTTGTTGTCGGCGGCATAAAAATTGGCAAAAGTCGCGTCGTCCCGTAGAGAGACGCCCAGACTCAGCTGCACCGGCGATGGCCCACTCATAGGTTTTCACTCAACATCAGCGTTTTGTCACAGACCCTGCCAGATATAACTTACGGGGTTTTCCGGCGTACCTTCCACCTGATGAAGCCACGGCGGCGATTCCACGCCCGGGGCGGTGGCGACCTCTGGTGCCGGCACCAGATTCCTGTCCAGGGCCAGGGCATTGCGGAGCATTGTCAGGCCGCCGTCCATTTGCACATGAAGCAACAGGGTTTGTCCGCGCACCGCCCGCAGTTTCAGGTCGGACACCAAGGCCAGTCCGCGCAGATAATCCAGTGCCTGCCGATAATCGCCGAAATTTTCGATGCCCGATAACTGCATGACCAAATCGGGAGTGCCGTGCTCCCGTGGCGAAATCGCGTAGAGACTGGCGAGATAGTCGGCCAGGGGGTTCATGGCTTCGATGCCCAGCTCCACACCTCTATCTGACTCCAGGTCGTAGCCACGATTATCCCCCCGGTGAAAAAATTGCCAGGTCGAGAGCCACTCGCCGCGGGACGTCCGGGAAAAGCGTCCGACCAATATGGTATCCGCGTCATAACGCTCCGATGCCGCCAGAACGGCATTTTCATCCAGTTCCCAAAGTTGCCGGGCCGGCAACGCCAGCCGATCCTCGAGGTCCAGCAAGGGGAGCCGGATATTCAACCCTCTGTCCTGCGCACCCGCCAACAGGCCACCCAGAACCGGCGCCTCGCGGTCATTGACCAGAACTTTGCCGCTCGCGGAATCCTTCACCAGCCAGACAAGGACGTCGGGCCGGTTGGGGGGCCAGTAGGACATGCCGGCCTCCCGCAGCAGACGTTCGATAACGACCTGGGAAAAGGTCATGACGAGCAATTCTGTTGCATCCCTGTCTTCCGCTCGGGTCGCCTCCGTGGGCACAAAGGGTTCGTAGTGAAACTGCTCGATGTAATTCTGCGCCTGCGAATAGGCCTGGTGCGCCACATCGGTGTCGACCACGGCGGGTGATCCCGACATGCGGATCAGCACCTTGCGCAAGCCCAGACTCGCCGCCTGCGCACGCTCGGCCGATGCCTGCGACACCACGGGTATGGCCACTTGAAACAGATCGTCTGCATCTGCGCACCAGGCCGGTACGGCAGGCGCAAAAACCAAAACGGCGGAACAGCAGACATTTCTCAACAGACGACGCAAGGGACTTACTCCACGACAAATTCACGAATCGCAGCATTGTAGCAAGCGGGGCTGCCCCACAAACAGTACTTCGTTCAGAGTTTTAAAGTCTGTTAGAATACGCCATTTTTCGGAACCGGCAGCCCATCTCCCCCTAGCGTCTCCGTGACACCTTTAGACGAGATGTTGGGTTCGAGATGCGTCCAATCCCCTGACAGCGATAAGACCAACCCATGACTTCCACCGATAAGCCAAATACCAAGCCTCATTTGAGTTACAAGGATGCCGGCGTAGACATTGATGCCGGCAACGAACTTGTCAACCGCATCAAATCCGTTGCCAAACGCACACGGCGGCCCGAGGTCATGGCCGGCCTGGGCGGCTTTGGCGCCCTGTGTGAGTTGCCCCAGGGTTATCGCGAGCCGGTTTTGGTGGCGGGTACCGACGGTGTGGGCACAAAATTGCGTCTGGCCATGCAACTGAAACAGCACGACACCATCGGTATCGACCTGGTGGCCATGTGCGTCAATGATCTGATCGTCGGCGGCGCCGAGCCCCTGATGTTTCTCGACTACTACGCCACGGGCAAGCTGGATGTGGATACCGCCGCGCTGGTCGTGGAAGGTATAGGCGCGGGCTGCGAGCTGGCGGGCTGCGCCCTGGTGGGTGGTGAAACCGCGGAAATGCCGGGTATGTATGAGGGTAACGACTACGATCTCGCCGGCTTTTGTGTCGGTGTTGTGGAAAAATCAAAGATCCTCGACGGCAGCAAGGTTCGCAACGGCGATCAGCTGATCGCACTCAGTTCCAGTGGCCCACACTCCAATGGCTACTCCTTGATTCGCAAGATTCTCGAAGTCTCCGGCGCACCACTGGACCAGCGTCTGGGAGATACCACGCTGGCGAAGGCGCTGATGGCTCCGACCCGCATTTATGTCAAACCCCTGTTGAAATTGCTCGCGGAGCAACCGGTTCACGCCATGGCGCATATCACCGGCGGCGGTCTGCTGGAAAATATTCCGCGGGTATTGCCGGCTGGCAGCAAAGCCGTCATTGATTGCAGTCGCTGGCAACTGCCGGATATTTTTGCGTGGTTGCAGCAAGAGGGCAACGTCGCCCATGAGGAAATGTACCGCACTTTCAACTGCGGTATCGGCATGGTGGTTTGTGTACCCGCGGATGCTGCCCAGGCAGCGGTGGAACAGCTCAATAGCGCGGGCGAAACCGCCTTTATCATCGGTCATATTGAAGCGGGCGACAGTGCCGATGCAGAGCCTGAAGTACTGCTTGAAAACCTGTCCTAATCCCCGCCCTCATTATTTAGAAGCCGCGCCATGAGCAATGATCCCATATCCGTCGTCGTGCTGATTTCCGGCAGCGGCAGCAATCTGCAGGCATTGATTGACGGTCAGGAGGATGGATCCCTGCCCATCCAGATCCGCGCCGTTATCAGCAACAGGCCCGATGTTCGAGGCCTGGAACGGGCAGAGAAACATGGCCTTGCCGCGCATGTGCTCAACCACAAGGATTACGCCAGCCGCGAAGACTTCGACGCGCAACTGCGCGAGTTGATTGATGGCTACAATCCCGATCTTCTGGTGCTGGCCGGTTTTATGCGCATACTCACTGCGGAATTCACCCAGCATTACGCCGGTCGCATGCTCAATATCCACCCTTCCCTGCTGCCGAAATACCAGGGGCTGCACACCCACAGGCGCGCCCTGGAAGCTGGTGATCACGTCCATGGCGTCACCGTGCATTTCGTGACCGATGAGCTTGATGGCGGGTCCGCGATTATTCAGGCGCGCGTGCCCGTGTTAGCGGGCGATGACGAACTGATTCTGAGTCAGCGCGTACAGCAACAGGAGCACGTCATCTACCCGGAGGCCGTACGCTGGTTTGCGGAAGGTCGTTTGGTCTGGCGCGATGGTAAAAGCTGGCTGGATGGAAAACCGCTGCCGGAAAGCGGGGTGATAGTCGGCGATGTGTAAAGGTTAAAAAAGCTGCTTAGTGAGCTTCAACCTTCTGCTTGCCGCAACGCTGACATTGATAAAGGGTCACCAACTTGCCCCGCTGCGAGTCAAACTGCTTGTCCTGTTTGATGACCCACTTATGAAAACCGTGACGACACAGGGTCTTGCCTTTGTGGGCCTCGGCGGCCGTGGGTTTCTTGAACGGAATAACATTGTTCTTGGCTGAGGGATTCTTGGCAGAGGGTTTGCCCATAGGAAGCAGCCTCAGGATTCTGCCTTTAGCGCGTCCGTCTTTGCGGCCATCACCGTATCGTTCCGGTGCAAACCACCGATCTTGTGCGTCCACCAGCGTACGGTCACCTTGCCCCACTCCACCAGGAGTGCCGGGTGATGATTATGGGCTTCGGCCAGGGCACCCACCTGGTTGGCAAATGCCAGGGCCTGCTCAAAATTTTTGAATTTGAATTCCCGCCGCAGTTGTTGCTCCCCCTCAAGGGTCACCAGGTCCCATTCCGGTATTTGCGGCTTGAGCCGTTCCAGTTCACTGGCCGTGAGCAGAGGAGCACCGGCTTTACAGGCTTCGCATTGTTGTTCCGCTAGCGTGGACATAAAACCTCCTTGATCACGAAATATGGCTGCCCCTTTTGAGGGGTACTATAGGCCGAAGTTCTACGACTCCTTGACGGCCAGGGCTCTCTCCTCAATCCGGGCCTTCCAGATTTGCGGCCCGGTTTGGTGAACAGACCCACCGCGGCTGTCGACAGCGACGGTCACAGGCATGTCCTTCACGTCGAACTCATAGATCGCTTCCATACCAAGATCTTCGAAAGCCAATACTCTGGAGCCGACAATCGCCTTGGAGACAAGGTAAGCGGCACCGCCGACAGCCATCAGATAGACAGCTTTATTGTCGCGTATGGCGTCGATGGCCGTGGGCCCTCTTTCCGCCTTGCCGACCATGCCGATCAGCCCGGTCTTTTCCAGGACCGTGCGCGTAAACTTGTCCATGCGCGTGGCGGTGGTCGGGCCCGCTGGTCCAACGACTTCGCCCTGCACTGGATCCACGGGGCCCACGTAGTAAATGAAACGATTGGTAAAATCCACGGGCAGATCCTCGCCCCGGTCAATCATGTCCACCAGGCGCTTGTGAGCGGCATCCCGCCCGGTCAGCAGCTTTCCGCTGAGCAACAGGGTTTCGCCCGGCTGCCAGGCTTGGATGTCCGCCGGAGTGATGTCATCCAAATTCACGCGGCGCACGCTGTCGCCCACTTCCCAGCTCACTTCCGGCCAGTCATCCAGGCTGGGCGCCTCCTGCAAAGCGGGGCCACTGCCATCCAGGGTAAAGTGCGCATGTCGCGTGGCGGCACAGTTGGGGATCAAGGCAACGGCTTTGTTGGCGGCATGTGTCGGGAAATCCTTGACCTTCACGTCCAGTACCGTGGTCAAACCGCCGAGGCCCTGGGCGCCTATGCCGAGCCCATTGACCTTATCATAGAGTTCCAGCCGCAGTTCCTCGGCTCGGTTGGCGGCGCCCCTGGCCTGTAGCTCCTGAATATTGACCGGTTCCAGCAAGGCTTCCTTGGCCAGCAGCATGGCTTTTTCGGCCGTGCCGCCAATGCCTATGCCGAGCATGCCCGGTGGGCACCAGCCGGCGCCCATGGTCGGTACCATTTTCAAAACCCAGTCAACGACCGAATCCGACGGGTTGAGCATGGCGAATTTGGATTTGGCTTCGGAGCCACCGCCCTTGGCGGCCAGATGAACCTCGAGGGTATTGCCTGGCACTATTTTGTAGTGGATAACCGCCGGGGTATTGTCGCCGGTGTTTTTGCGGGCGCCATCGGGATCATCCAGGATAGAGGCGCGCAGAACGTTGTCGGGGTGGGTGTAAGCCTCGCGAACACCCTGGTTGAGCATGTCTTCCAGGCTCATATCGCCTTCCAGCTTCACATCCATGCCCAGTGTCACGAACAGGGTCACTATGCCCGTATCCTGACAGATGGGGCGATGGCCCTGGGCACACAGCCGCGAGTTGATCAAAATCTGCGCCATGGCATCCTTCGCCGCCGGATTGGCCTCCCGCTGATACGCCTGGTGCACCGCCTGAATAAAGTCCTTGGGGTGGTAATAGGACATGAATTGCAGGGCGTCGGCAACACTGGCTATGACGTCGGCTTGGCGAATAATGGTGGTCATGCTGGGAAAACTCCGAAAGGGATCGCGGTTTGGATATGGCGGGGAATTCTACACCTGTTGGGGTG
>CAZEWY010000060.1:0-16620 GCA_964515945.1 uncultured Cellvibrionaceae bacterium | reverse complement strand
CACAGGAACCGACAACCGCGTCTATTGCAGACTCTTCCTGGTCACCTGCGTCATGTCGGGTATGGTCTGGGGTTCCGCCAGCATTATTTTTTTCCAGTCCAAAGCCCTTGAATACCAGATGCTCATTTTTTTCATCCTGGCGGGCATGGGCGCCGGTTCCGTTGCATCGCTCTGCGCCTACAGGCCAGCCTTCTACGCTTACTTCCTGCCCTCCATGGCGCCTATTCTTATCCGCCTGACGATGGAAGAAGGCCAAACCCACAATGTCCTCAGCTTTCTTTGCCTGATATTCATTGTCGGCATGTGTTTCTTCGCGCTGCAAATCAACCGTTCCTTCATGCTTTCCCTCAAGTTCCGCTTTGAAAATGCGGCATTGGTGATCCAGTTGCGACAGCAGAAGGATGAAGCCGACAAAGCCAATCAGGCGAAGTCCAAATTTCTGGCGGCGGCCAACCATGACCTGAGACAACCGCTGCATGCCCTGACTCTGTTTACCTCACTGCTGACCGAGAATCTTGAAAGTCCCCAGAACAAAAAGCTGGCGAGCCAAATCAACCGATCCCTTGAAGCCTTGCAGAGCCTGTTCAACGCGCTGCTCGATATCTCCCGGCTGGAAGCGGGCACATTGGTACCCGAGGTCCGCGACTTCCGGGTGCTGCCCATGCTCGAACGTATTCACAATGATTTTTCAGCGGATGCGGCCAAAAAAGGCGTGAAGCTGCTGATAGAGGCCGATAACCTGGTGGTGCGCAGCGACTCGTCCCTCCTTGAGCAGATTCTGCGCAATTACGTATCCAATGCCATCCGCTACACGGGACACGGCAGTATCACTCTCAGTTGCCTGGCCATGAACCAGGAAATCATATTCATGGTAAAGGATACCGGCATCGGTATTCCCTCCGATCAGCTCGATGAAATTTATGATGAATTTCATCAGCTGAGAAACCCGGAACGCGACCGCAGTAAAGGTCTCGGCCTGGGTCTGGCGATTGTGAAACGCATATCGAAATTGCTCGGTCACCCCATCGAAGTCCAGTCGGCGGTGGGAGAAGGTTCCTGCTTTTCCATTCGGGTTCCAATGGGCGCGGCCAATCAAGTGAAGGAAGTTCAGGAAGAATCCCCGAGCGGCTTCAATAGAGTCACCAACCGCGTCATCAACGTCGTTATTATTGATGACGATATTGATGTACGAGAAAGCATGGAGGCACTTTTCCTGAACTGGGGTTGTAATGTCTACGTCTGCGCGACTCCACAATCAGTACTGGAACAGCTGCGCAACGACCGGGTCACCCCGAACGCCATTATCGCTGATTACCGCCTGCGCGATGGTCGGACCGGGATCGGCGCCATTGACCTGCTGAAGGCGCAATATGGAGATGATATCCCTGCATTGATAATTACCGGCGATACAGCGTCGGAGCCTTTGCAGGCAATCCAGAACAGTGGTATTCCACTGATCAACAAACCCGTGTCGCCGGCCAAACTGCGCGCGTTTCTGAATCGGGCCTATACGATTGAAGCTGAAGACCAGGAGGCCCTGGATAGCCACGGGTAAAATGGATAGCCACGGAATAAGATTTTAGCGGGGAAGGAGTTCCGCTGCTTGGAATGCCGGATGGAACATGCATGAGCATACCGGCACGACTGCCATCCACAGGGAGTGGAGGTAGTTGACAGTCAGGAGGACTGACCAGGGTGTGTAGGAAGCACGCCTGCAGGGACGCGGGGTTGATTGCGCTTCGGCCTATCGACCCAATACAGGAGCTGGCCGTACTCGATATTCTATCCTGTGATATCGACTCAGTCATCGAATGTATGCCACGAAGGCCTCGCTCATGGAAACACAGGAGGTAAGCGGGAAAAGTCGCACGGGAATGCGACAACATCGGTCAAGGACGGTAAATTAGGGGTATCGGATAGGCCTCGACTGCGGTAGGAAAAGCACCCGGACGTGTTTTTCCTACCGTTTTTTCTTGCGGCTTGAAGAGAGGCTTCTTTTCTTGCGGATCGAGTCTTGTGGTTCGAGGCTTAAACCTCAATATCTATCCACCCACCCCAACTTCTCTGCCTTGACAACCGCCTGGGTACGATTGGATACATCCAGCACCCGCATGATATGGGTCACGTGCATTTTTACCGTGGTCTCGGCCAGAATCAGTTCCCGGGCAATTTCCTTGTTGGATTTGCCCTCGGCCACCAACTGCATCACTTCTTTCTGACGACCTGTCAGATTACCAGCGGCGCCACTGGTGTATTTCGCCCCGGCATTCTCTTCTCCCAGAAGCACCGGCGGCACATAAATGCTGCCCGTTTGCACCAAACGTATAGCACCGATTACCACGGCACTGGAAGAGTCCTTGGGAACAAATCCCATGGCGCCGTTATCCAGAGAGCGGCGGATATCACTGTATTGAGTGGATGCCGAAAGAATCACGACCGGCAGCGTTGGAAACTGCTTTGTGAAAGCCTGCAATGCGGACAAACCCTGACAATCCGGCAAATTCAGGTCCAGCAGAACCAGATCCAGCTCAGGATGCTCCGCCGCCAGAGCGATAGCCGCGTCACACGTACAGGCTTCGTGAATCGTCAAAGGCCCTTCATCCTTGAGGCCGGCTGATAAAAGGTAAACCATGCCTTCCCGGAACAGTTTATGGTCATCAACGAGGAGTATGTTCACCGATACCTCCGGAACTCGCTAAGGGACGCGTCCAAACACCCGTTATTTAGAAAAACCGGAATGTTGAAAGCGTCCTTGAAATGCGCCGCAACTCCCTTGTCGACGCATGTGTAAAACTATACCGCTCGCGGCTTATTGTTCTGTTCCTGGCGCGCCTATCGGACCAATGCAGCGGCCGCTCTATTCAATGACGGCACTCTTTTACACAATTTTCGCCATGGTCTTTTGGGCGATATCGGTGATTTTCTGCCAGTCTCCAGCTTGCACAGCATCTTTCGGCAGCAACCAGGAGCCGCCGACACAGACGACATTGGGCAGCGCCAAATATTGATCGAAATCATCGATGGTCAAGCCGCCCGTAGGACAAAAGCTCACTTGCGGCAAAGGTCCAGCGATGGATTTCAGCAGTGGCAACCCGCCCACGGCAACTGCCGGAAACAGTTTGAATACGCTCAGGCCATATTCCATGCCCAAAAGTATTTCCGAGGGTGATGCCGTGCCTGGCAACAGGTTCAGTTTCAGTTCATTGGCCTTTTTCAGCAGCTTCTCAGTCAATCCAGGCGAAACCGCGAAATCGACGCCGGCGTCCACTACCTGCTCTACATTCTTCTCGTTGATCACTGTTCCGGCACCCACGATCAGGTGCGGGCACTGCTGTTTGATCACTTTTATGGCATCCAGCGCGCAAGGTGTACGCAATGTAATTTCGACCGCCTTGATACCGCCCTTGTACAGTGCTTCCGCCGCGGGGACCGCATGATCGACCGAGTCGATGGTGATAACCGGCATAACCCCGATGGGTTCCAGGAATTCTTTTTGTAACGCCACGATAGTGTCCTTAAATAATCATAGTCAAAATTACGGGTGTGGGTAGTTTTAAATGCGTATTAGGCGCGCCATTATTCATAGCCGCCAAAGACTGAGGCGCCATGCTTGGCGTCCGCGACAAGCGTGCGCAAGCCTCCAAAGAGGTTGCGACCCAGATTCTGGGTGAACTGAGGCTCTTCGGCCGGTTCGCGGGCTGCCAGCTCGGCGTCATCCACCAGGGCAGCCACAGTGCCCTCCACGGCATCCAGACGAATCATGTCGCCGGTGCGCAACTTGCTCAGCAAGCCACCATTCTTGGCCTCGGGGGACAGATGAATGGCGGCAGGAACCTTGCCCGATGCACCGGACATACGTCCGTCAGTCACCAGCGCCACTTTGAAGCCACGGTCCTGCAACACGCCCAGTGGCGGCGTCATCTTGTGCAATTCCGGCATGCCATTGGCGCTGGGCCCCTGGAACCGCACAATGGCGACGAAGTCCTTTTCCAGCTCGCCACGTTTGAAGGCGGCAATCAGCTCGTTCTGGGAATCGAAAACAATACAGGGGGCTTCAACCACTCGATATTCGGGCGCCACGGCCGATATCTTGATAACCCCTTCGCCCAGGTTACCGCGCAGAACCCGCAATCCACCCTCTTTGTCGAAGGGATTGTCGATCGGGCGCAGAACCGCCAGATCCCGGGATTCCGATACAGTTTCCTCCCAGACCACTTCACCCTTGTCGTTGAGAGTCGGTGCCTTCTGGTAATGCTCCAGTCCCTCTCCCAACAGGTGAACCACGTCTTCGTGGAGCAGGCCACCACGACGCAGTTCGTGTACCAGAAAGGCCGTGCCGCCCGCCGCCTGAAAGTGGTTCACATCGGCTTCGCCATTGGGGTAAACGCGCGCCAAAAGCGGCGTGACGCGGGAAATTTCATCCATGTCATCCCAGGTAATGGTAATTCCCGCCGCCTTGGCCATGGCCACTATATGCATTGTATGGTTAGTCGAACCGCCGGTGGCCAACAACCCAACAATGGAGTTCACCAGGGATTTTTCAGTAATCACTTCATAAAGCGGACGATAGCGACCGCCCGACTCGGTATTGCGAACCAGATGCTTCACCGCTGCCCGAGTCAGGGCTTCGCGCAGGTTCGATTCGGGGTTTACGAAGGAACTGCCCGGCAACTGAACACCCATGAATTCCACCAACAGCTGATTACTGTTGGCGGTGCCGTAAAAGGTGCAGGTACCCGGGCTGTGATAGGAGGCGGACTCGGCTTCCAGCAGCTTGTCCTGGCCGACTTCACCCGCCGCATACTGCTGACGCACCATGGCCTTTTGCTTATTGGGGATCCCCGATGGCATGGGACCGCCGGGCACAAATACCGCCGGAATATGGCCGAATGACAAGGCGCCGATCACCATGCCCGGTACTATCTTGTCGCAAATGCCCAGGAACATGTTGCCGTCAAACATGTTGTGGGTCAGGCCCACGGCTGTCGCCAGGGCTATCACGTCGCGGCTGAACAGGCTCAGTTCCATGCCGGCCTGGCCCTGGGTAACGCCGTCACACATGGCGGGCACGCCACTGGCGACCTGGGCGGTGCACCCCAGAGAGTGAGCTTCCTCGCGAATGATGGTGGGATAGGTTTCGTAGGGTTTGTGCGCCGACAACATATCGTTGTAGGAGTTGGTTATGCTCAGGTTGGCGCTGGCCATCAGGCGGATGGTGTTCTTGTCCTCTTCGCCGCATCCGGCATAGGCATGGGCCAGGTTGCCGCAGGACAGTCGCTTCTTGGGAGGATTTTTCTCAAAGGTTTCCTTCATGGCGGCAAGGTAATTCTCGCGTCCCTTGCGGCTGCGCTCGATGATACGTTGTGTTACGGCTTCGATGACGCTATTCATAGATTTCTGCCAATGTTGTTTCCAATGTTAACCGTGAGACTTCCCAGCCACGCGGTTAAATGTCCAGATTGCTTCAGTTGCGTGCCGGGATTGCCCTAGTTGCCGTGCCAGCGGCGACCGTCCCTCGCCATGAATTCAATAGCTTCCACAGGGCCCGTGCTGCCGGCTTCATAGCCAGCAGGCTTGACGCGCTTCTGCCGCCAGCCTTCAAAAATCTGGTCAACCCACTCCCAGGCGGCCTCGACTTCAGCGGCACTGACGAAGAGCGTTTGGTCATTGCGGAATACATCGTGGAGCACCCGCGTGTAGGCGTCGTGCTTCTTGGCCTTGGCGTTGTCCGAAAACGACAGGTCCAGATAGCGGTCTTCCAATGGCATGGTTTCGTCCAACCCGGCCATTTTGTTCATGACCCGCAAACGGATACCTTCGTCCGGTTGCAGATGAATAATCAGCTGATTCGGAACCTGCAATGTATTGCGCTCGCCGAAGATCTGGTGATTATTCTGCTTGAACTGAATGACAATCTCTGAGTGGCGTTTGTTCAGGCGTTTGCCGGTTCGCAGATACACCGGGGTGCCGGACCAACGCCAGTTCATGATTTCAGCCTTGAGGGCAACGTAGGTTTCGGTATCGCTCTCGCGCTTTTCGTCACCTTCGTTGAGGTAACCGGGCACTTTTTCACCATTGACGATGCCGGCCTCATATTGGCCCCGCACTGTCAGGGTATCGACATCTTCCACACTGATAGGTTTAAGACAGCGCACGATTTTTAGCTTTTCGCCGCGCACATAATCGGCCTGAAGCGTAGATGGCGGTTCCATGCATACCAGGCAGAGCACCTGCAACAGATGATTCTGAATCATGTCCCGGGTAGCACCGGTTTCGTCATAAAACTCCCAGCGATTGCCGGTACCCACAGTCTCGGTGACGGTGATCTGGATGTGATCAATAAACTTCGAGTTCCACAGCGGCTCGAAGATATCGTTGGCGAAGCGCAGGGCCAGCAGATTCTGTACCGATTCCTTGCCCAGATAGTGATCAATACGAAACAGCTGCTTCTCAGTGAACACACGGCTCAGCTCGGCGTTGATGGCCATGAAAGATTCTTTCGAATCCCCCAAGGGCTTTTCCACCACCAGACGGGTGGTCGGTTTGGCGAGGCCACAGGCTTCCAGGGACGTGCAGATAGCGCCGAAAATCTTCGGCGGCACCGCCAGGTAAACCACCAGTTGGTGATTGGGCCCCAGACACTTTTCCTTGATCCTTTTCAGGTCTTCCGGCTTGGTGGCGTCACCGCGCTCGAAACGCAGCCGCTTCGAGAATTTTTGCCACACCGCCTCGTCGTAGTTTTTCTCGGCAACGTTTTCCTTCAGCCATGTGTGTACGGTGGCCATGAACTCTTCCGGCTCATGGGCCGTACGCGCGGTACCCACCACGTTGGTGTTCTCGGGCATACATCCGTTCAGCTCCAGATAGTAGAGCGCCGGGTAGAGTTTACGGAGCGCGAGATCTCCATCACCGCCAACAATTAACATGTCTGTATTCATAATGGGCAAGCACCTGTATCTTGTTAAAGCATTAACCCCGACAGTACCGGGGCCGAATAGTTATTCTCTTTCAATGAAGCAGCTCGACGAGTCGGCGCCAAAAGTTTGCGCCTGGACTTGTCGAGCGAATTCGTGCTTCGGAATCTTGATCGTCGTTGAGCGCCGCAATCACCGATCGCATCGGGATCCGACAAGGGAAGCATCCAAATGGCATGCCACTCAAGCACCCTCACTACCGGGGAATACTTGCCATATGGGAAGGCAGACCAACCCTCTGAACAAACCCCAGAAAAGCCCGAGAACCAGCCCGAGGTCTGTCGGAGAGGAGAAACCGTTTAGCCCCGCAAAGCCTCGCGCCACTGGCAACCAGGCCGACCGCAAACCCGTTCTAACCCCTGGGACAGGGCATGGAGTGAATAGCCTGCGGCAGGCCCCTGCCCAGCCGATTCATCTGCTGGAGCAGCCCCTGACGCGCTGCAAACCCCCCGCCATTGCTGGGCTGAAGCTCATGCAAACAGGCTGCCATTGTAGAATGCAACCGTTTGCATTTTCAACTCCAATTACGGATAATCGCCGCACTTACCCTTCTGATAAACCACCGGGAATTTGAAATGCCTCGTATTGCTATCAACGGTTTTGGGCGTATTGGTCGCAACGTTTTGCGCGCGCTCTATGAAAGAAATCTACAAGATGAACTGGAAATCGTTGCCATCAACGATCTGGGTTCGTCGTCCATCAATGCGCATCTGCTCAAGTATGACACTGTCCATGGCACCTTCGGGTTTGACGTTGAGGCAGGCGACAATTCCATCAGCGTCGATGGCCACGAAATCAAAATTCTCGCCGAGCGCAACCCGGCGGATCTGCCCTGGCAGGACATGGGCGTGGACCTTGTTCTGGAATGTACCGGCCTTTTCACCCAGCGTGATGCCGCCGCCAAGCATTTGCAGGCCGGCGCCAAGCAGGTTCTGATTTCCGCGCCCGGCAAAGAGGTCGATCTGACCGTGGTTTATGGCGTGAATCATCAAGACATCACCGCCGAACACAAGGTGCTGTCAAATGCCTCCTGCACCACCAACTGCCTGGCACCCCTGGCCTCTGCCCTGCATGATTCCGTGGGTATAGTGTCCGGCCTGATGAACACCGTGCACTCGTTCACCAACGACCAGAACATCACTGACGCCTATCACTCCGACGTTTATCGCGCACGGGCCGCGGGTCACTCGCTGATCCCGACCAAGACCGGCGCCGCGGCGGCCATTGGTCTGGTCATCCCGGCGCTGGCCGGGAAACTGGATGGCCTGGCGGTACGCGTACCGACCATCAACGTGTCCCTGCTGGACCTGACCTTCAAGGCCAGCCGCAACACCAGCGTCGAGGAAATCAATCAGGTCGTCAAGGATGCTGTAGCCGGCAAGTTCAAAGGCGTCATGGATGTCAATGAAATACCGCTGGTATCGGTCGATTTCAATCACAATCGCCACTCCTGTATTTTTGACGCCACTCAAACGCGAGTCATGGGCGGCGATCAGGTCAAGGTTCTGGCGTGGTATGACAATGAATGGGGCTTCTCAAACCGAATGCTCGATACAACCTTGGCCATCCTCAAGGCGCACGCGTAACTGTCTGTCCGGTCGCGAGACAATAGCTATTGTCTCGCGGCCACTTCCTCTCCCTCGCCATTTCAATTCGCCCCCCTCCGGGAACTCCAGCTCTGCCAATCCTTCTAAAGTCGTGCTAGTGTCTGCCATGCCCGCTGACAACAGGATTTATCATAATCATGCGACTTCAAATCCGTAAGTTCCACAGCGTCCTTCTGCTGCTGTGCCTTGCCACCAGCGCGAGCCTGGCAGAAACGGTACTCTCCGAAGCGACTTATAAAGGCAAATTCACCGGCCTCACCATTGAGACGGAACGGCGCCTGGTGGAACTCGACGACGGCAGCTACAGGCTGAGCTCCCGAGCATCGAATTTCCTCGGCTCACTCAAGGAAACCAGTCACTTTCTGAAGCTGGAGGACCACTGGCGCCCACTCAAATACACCTACAAACGCCGTATTTTCGGCGCCGAAACCACCGAGACCATCGATTTCGACTGGGAAGCCATGACCGCCTACTACACCCACAGCGAAAAGCCCGAACGGGATGCCCAGCATCGATTGACGGCAGGAGTGCTGGACCCAGCGCTCTATCTGCTGCGTATGCAGAGAGATCTGGTGCAGGGAAAGAAAGTCCTCGACTACCGCTTCGTCAAGCGTGACCGGATTCGCCATTACACCATTGCGCGCCTGGAGACAGAAGACCTGGACCTGGGAGACAAAAGTTATCGTGCCATCAAAATGGGCAGGGTCAATGCCGACGATGACAAGCAAACCCACGTCTGGGTGATTCCCGCTCTGAATTATCTCTTTGGCAAAATCGTTCATCTGGAGGACGGCGATGCACACCAGATGACACTCACCCGCTACAGTGTCAATGAACCGCTTCTGGAAGAATTCTTCGCTGAACCCGCCGCCTCCTCTGCCACGAAAGCCCCGGAGTAACCCGTCCCGGCGCGACCTCCCCCTGTTCGATACCAGCCATTACTGCTATTCTAGGGAACCTCGACAATAACGCGCGTCTCGGTGGCTAGCTGCCGATTGCATTACCACTACCACGACTATTCCAACGCTCGCAAAAGGCCTTCTGCGAGCGAGAGGCCTCTATGGTTGATTCTGAACACATCGCTGGCACGCCCGGGACCGAAGACGTGGCAATCCTTTTTGCCGATCTCGCCGGCAGCTCGGCTCTTTACCGCCAGTTGGGAGACGCCACCGCGAAGGAATGTATCGAGAACCTGCTCAATTCACTGGTTGCGCTGGCGGAGCGCTATGGCGGCCAGTTGATCAAGAGTATCGGTGATGAAGTCATGCTCTGTTTCGCCAGCGCCGAAGATGCAGGCATCAGCGCGGTCAAGATTCAGGAGCAGGCCGCCACTCTCGGCTTCGCCATGCGCATTGGGCTCAGCTTTGGACCCGCTGTCATTGACGATGGCGATGTTTTCGGCGATACCGTCAACCAGGCCGCGTTCCTGACCGGTATGGCATTGGCGCGTCAGATTATTCTCGCGGAGGAGACCGTCTATTGCCTCCCCGCTTATTTGCGCAGCAGTTGCCAACAGTTCGATCAGGTGGTCATCAAGGGCGGCGCACGCAAAACCCAGGTTTATCGCCTGAATTGGCAATCCAAGGAGGATTCCCTTGATGAGACGCGCGTCAATCCTCATGTGGGTGAAACACCCCGCGCTCCACGACTGATATTGGAAATTGACGGCACAGAATGTGAAGTCACGAGCAAGACACCCCCGCTGCATCTGGGCAGGGACAGTCAGCAGGTGGATTTTACCGTTTCCACCAAGGAAGCCTCCCGCGATCACTGCCACCTGCTCTTTCACCGGGGAAAATACGTACTCGTCGACCACAGCACCAACGGCACCTATATTCATGCTGAAGGCCAGCCCGAAGCCTATATCCGCCGGGAATCCACCCCCCTGCTCGGTTCCGGAAAAATCAGCCTCGGTCAACCCTGCGATGAGGCCAGTGCCTGCATCAGCTATCGCACGACTCTCTGATCACTTAACCCAACTCGTTTTAACCCAAGCTCATTCGGAATACCCATGACTCCAGAAATCTTCCCGGTCGCACAAGACAGCGCTCCTCTGTGGCGCCGGTTTGCGGCACTCGTTTATGATCTGCTGGTTCTCGCAGCACTCAGCATGGCCTACTCGGCTCTGACTATCGTGGCCTACGTCAACATAACCGGTGAACGGGGAGAAGCCTACACACCCATGTTCAAAGGCCCCCTGTTTCAACTGGGCTGGCTCGCGCTCATTGTCGGCTTTTACATTTTCTTCTGGTGGCGAGGCGGACAAACCCTGGGCATGCGCGCCTGGCGGTTGCGCCTGACAGATAGCCATGGCCAATCTCCCAGCATCCGACAATGTACCCTGCGTTGCCTGGCCGGCCCCTTCGCCCTCGGCCTCGCCGCCTTCGGCTATTGGTGGGCCTGGTTCGACCGCGAAGGTCGCTGTTGGCACGACCGGGTCAGTGGAACAAGGGTTGTGGTGCTGGAGAAAGATAGGGAAAAGGGAAAAGGGAAAAGATGAGTGGTGGCAATCTGCAGTAATCGTATATCCTGGCCGCAGCACAGTGTTGGGTTACGCCGCTTCGCGTCTAACCCAACCTTGTATCTACGGGAGATTCCATCTGAAAGGAGGCGCACCCGGTCACAGCCGTTTCTTTTCCCTTTTCCCTTTTCCCTCAAACCGCCCGCCGCAGCAGAAACATGCCAATCAGAAAACACACCAGAATTGGCAGCAGAACCGCGTAAAGCGGAGAGAAGCCCATGATGAGGCTGAGCGGACCAAGCAGGTCCTGGCTGGTGCGGAAGACGATGCCGACAATCACGCCGCTGAATACGCGGAAGCCGGTCGTAACCTGGCGGAGCGGGCCGAAGATGAAGGATATGGCGATGAGTACCAGGCTGGTAGTCGCCAATGGCTGTAGGGCCTTCTGCCAGAAGGACAGGTGGTATTCGCCGGAATCCAGGCCCTGCTTGTCGAGGTAGCTGGCATAAGTGTAGAGCCGCTCCATGGGCAGCTCTTCCGGCTTCAGTGCCAGCACCTTCAGCAGATCCGGGGTAACCTCGGTTTGCCAAAGGCGCGTATTGAAGGTTTCGGTCTCGGTACCCTCGGGGCTAAACCGGGTGATAACCCCATTTTCCTCGAACCAGTGGGTTCCCTGGTAAATGGCGGTTTCCACAAAAGTGTTAGTGACCAGACGCCCTTGCTCATCGAATTCAAGGCGGGTGATGCCGTACAGGCGGCCATTGGGCAGTACGGCCTTGAAGTGCATGTATTCATCGCCTTCGCGATTCCAGACACCGGTTCGGCCATCGACCAGATGGGCATTTCCCAGCAGGAGCGCACGGCGGCTTTCCGCGTATTGATCGGTGACCGGAGAGACATACTCGCCGATCAGCAGACCCACGACAATAAAGAGCAGTACGGGCCGCATCACCGCCCAGATGATGCGCAGCACCGAAACACCCGCCGCGCGGATAACCAACAGTTCACTGGTGGCCGCAAGCAACCCCAGCCCGATCAGACAGCCCACCAGCGACGACAGGGGAATGTATTCATAAATGGTCGACGGCAGGGATAACAGAACATAGATGAAAATCTCTTCGAGGCCGTAGCCACCGCTGAGATTGCCGAGTTCATCAATCAGCTTTGAGATGGCATCCAGAGCGGTTATCACCAGTAGAACCATCGCAATTGATGCCATGACAGCATGGCCGATGTACGCTTTGATCTTTCTCACGCGTTCCCCTTCCGGCGAGTCAAGCTGAACCACAGGCGTGGGCCGGCGAGCAGGAATACCGCCAGCACGAAGAAGAGTCCGTGGACCAGCCACAAGAGCCAGGGCAAGGTCTCTTCTTTTTCCATGACGCCGCGAGCGGCATTAACCGCGACGAGATAAATAATATAGAGGAGAATGGCGGGGATCATCTTCACATAGCGCCCGCGACGCGGCTGGGTGCGACTCAGTGGTACCGCCAGCAATGCCACCACCAGCACCAACACCGGCAGGGAAAAACGCCAGTGCAAGGTCGCCCGGGCTTCAGGCGAATTGCGCCGGAGCAGTTCACGGGTGGTTAAGCCATCGGTTTCCTTACCCGGTCTGATCTGGTAGTCCGGATCCGGCAACAACTGCGCGTAACTGCCAAAGGTCACCGCTTCGTAGTTGGTCGTCCCCGGTTGGCCCATGTACTGGTGCCCATTGTAAAGCACCAGATACCGCTTGCCCGTGTCCTCGTCGACACGGGTTTCACCGGCTTCGGCGGTCATCACGGAAATGCCCTGGCGCGCGCCATCGGCGGCAAGCTCGGCCATAAAGACATTGAGCAGCCGCTTTTTGTCCCCGCTGATGCCCTCTGCGTAGGTCACCCCCGAGTCACCAGAAATGCTGTGGAAGCGCTCTGGTTTGAGTGCTTCAAATTCCGTACGACCGCGCTGTTCAGCGAGAAGTGTTTCTGAGGCCTTGGCGCCCATGGGGCCAAGATAAAGGCTGAACACCGCCACTAACAAAGCAACAAAGCTGGCACATACCAGCGTGTAGGATACCAGCCGTGAATCACTCATCCCGCAGGCGGACAGCACCGTCATTTCACTATCGATGTACATTCTGCCGTAGGCCAGTAAAATAGCGATGAAGAGCCCGAGGGGCAATATCAGTTCGATGTAGGCCAGCAGTCGGTACCCCATCAACGTCATGAGCACGGCCGCATCCAGTTTACCCGCCGCGGCATCGCCCAGATACTGCGCAAAGCGGCCACTGATGATGATCAGCAGCAGAATCATGCTCACGGCAAACATGCTGACCAGAACTTCGCGGCTGAGGTAACGGAAAATAATCACAGAACTATTGCTGACTCCGTAAACTCTACTGACTTGAATGGATTGGATTTTGTTCGCGGGCACCGGCTGCAAAACCAGTTTATCGCGTAATACATAGCATACACGCCGCCGTGGCGGATGAAAGCTCGGAGCAGTTGACGTAAACTGTCGCTCCGGCACTGGACCACTCGCCGCCCTGACCGCCGTCTAATAATGCCTTTTTGCTCGGGCAGCGGCGCTGATGGATAGAACGCGTCGGGCGCGGCTGGAATTATCCAACAATCACCTCAATTTGTCTTGGTATTTGCTCATGGAATTTTTCGTCAAACGCACAAGCATTCAAAAACAGCAGACAGCCTGCGCTGTGGTTACGGTGACGGCAGACAAAAAGCTTTCGGCAAGTGCGGCGCTTTTTGATCAAGCCAGTGGCGGCACATTGTCGCGCCTGCTCAAGAGCGGCGACCTCAAAGCCAAGGTCGGCGAATACGCCTGGATTCACTCAACAGCGGATGGAGCCTATGGGCGACTCCTGGCTGTTTGCATCGGCGACAAGCAGAGCGCCGTGAGTGATCGGGATACCCGCAAGGCCCTGGAACAGATCGCTAAAGCCCTCAGCGACAGTCCCGCCAAGGACGCTGTACTTTATTTCGATGATCTCACAATAGAAGGACGGGACGCCCAGTGGCTGGCTCAAACGGCTGCGGAAAAATTCAGCGTGGCCGCCTATCGCTTCACCCGCACAAAAAGCAAGAACGATGAACCGGGCAAGCTGGCCAAGGTGACTCTGGCGACCGATGATGCAAAAATCCAGCGCGCCTACCAAAAGGGGATTGCCGTTGGCGCGGCTCTGGGCAAGGGGATTAACCTGGCGCGGGATCTGGGCAACCTCCCTGCGAATATTTGCACGCCCGGTTATCTGGCCGACCAGGCAAAGGCCCTGGCCGGCGCCAGCCCCAAGCTCAGCGTCAAAGTGCTCAGCGAGAGCAATATGCAAAAGTTGGGCATGGGCTCGCTGCTCGCGGTAGCGGCCGGCAGTGATGAGGACGCGAAACTGATCGTGATGGAGTATAAGGGCACGGCCAAAGCCGGCAAGCCCCACGTGCTGGTGGGCAAGGGCATTACCTTCGATACTGGTGGTATCAGCCTGAAGCCGGGCGCCGGCATGGATGAAATGAAGTTTGACATGTGCGGCGCCGCCAGCGTCCTTGGCACCATGAAAGCCCTGATCGAGATGCAGGCCGAAGTGCACGTGGTCGGTATTATCGCAGCAGCGGAGAATATGCCCAGCGGTCGCGCCACCAAGCCCGGCGACGTGGTGACGTCCATGTCCGGGCAGACTATCGAGATTCTTAATACGGACGCCGAAGGTCGCCTGGTGCTATGTGATGCCTTGACCTACGCTGAGCGATTCAAGCCCAAGAGCGTGGTGGACATAGCAACGCTCACCGGTGCCTGTGTGGTCGCGCTGGGCAAGGTGGCCTCGGGCCTGTTCAGCAACGACCAAGCCCTGGCCGACGCACTGCTCGCCGCGGGCGTCGATGCCGATGATCGCGCCTGGCAGATGCCCCTATGGGACGATTACCAGAAGTTGCTGGACAGCAACTTCGCCGATATTGCCAATATTGGCGGCCCCACCGCCGGCAGCATCACCGCCGCCTGCTTCCTGTCCCGGTTCACCGGCAAGTATAAATGGGCGCACCTGGACGTGGCCGGCACCGCCTGGCTCAGCGGCAACACCAAAGGTGCCACCGGACGGCCCGTGGGATTGCTGGTGAACTATCTGCTGAACAACCGCTAGCGCCACCATGACACGAATCGACTTTTACGTGCTCAGGGAAGACTCGGCGGACGCACGCATGCTGTTTGTGTGCCGGCTGGTGGATAAGGCCGTGCGCATGGGAAATCGCGTATTTATCAATGTTGCCGACTGGGCCGTGGCGGATCTGCTGGATGATTTGCTATGGTCATTCCGCCCCGAGTCTTTTATTCCCCACGCACTGGCCAACGCCGATGAAGCCGCCGATGTTCCCGTGGTGCTCAGTGCGGGCGTGGACCGGCCGGATCATCACGACCTGCTGATCAATTTGACCACCGATATTCCGGCTTTTTTCAGCCGTTTTCAGCGACTGGCGGAGGTTGTTGTTCAACTGGATCCCGTGCTCGAATCCACCCGGCAGCACTACGGTTTCTTCAGGGAACGCGGATACCCCATTGAAACCCATAAACTCGGGCATCAAGGATCTCTGATTTAGTTATCGCCAACACTCAAATGCGGGTTCATCTCATGAAGTCCGACAAAACCGATCAGACAAGAGCCGAGCTGTTGCGCGAACTGGAAAACCTGCGCGCGCAGCTCGCCGCTACCGATGAGGGTGACGAGGATCAAGACCAGATACCGCTGCTGATCGACAAGGTCGAAAACGCCATGTCGGACGCGGCTGCCGGCAACCGCAATCGAGCCCGAAAAGCGCAAAAAAAATCTGCCACCAGTGGCGCAACTCCGGGCCGCCTCTCCTCCGAGGCCACGTCTCCGCCAAAGGGGCGCGGCGACAACCCCTTTTTGCCGCAGCATATCCGCGACCGCCTGGAGGAGCGCCGGCAGGCTTTGGCGGACGATATCGCCCAGGCCTCGAGTTTCTTTCCCGCCAAACCCGATCGCCCGCGAACGGCCGCGCCCAAACTGGATTTACTACCGGGGGAACAAAGCCTGGTTGATGATCTGGTCGCTGAGTACCTGCCGCGCATCGAGACTGAACTGCGCCGAAGGCTGGCACGCCAGTTCAAGGATATTGTGGCCGCGGCCCGAACCGAGGGTAGTAGCAAATCCGATAAATCACCCTGACCGCCTGCACCCGATCACCAGTCGTTGTATAATCGGCGCCCATTTTCATCCATTCACCTCAGGGGACAGAAGTTCCCTCAGTACAGATATTCGGCCGACTATGCAAAAGACCTATCAGCCCTCCGCCATTGAGCAACAGTGGTACAAAACCTGGGAAGACAACAATTATTTTGCTCCCAGCGGAAAAGGCGTGCCTTACTGCATCATGATTCCACCGCCGAATGTCACAGGCAGCCTGCATATGGGGCACGGCTTCCAGGAGAGCATCATGGATGCGCTGATCCGCTACCGTCGTATGCAGGGCAACAACACCCTGTGGCAGGTCGGCACCGACCATGCGGGCATCGCGACTCAAATGGTGGTGGAGCGTATTCTCGACGCCGAAGGTACCAGCCGCCATGACCT
>CAZEWY010000059.1:0-16757 GCA_964515945.1 uncultured Cellvibrionaceae bacterium | reverse complement strand
AGAAAATCCAGGTAGGCGTCCACCACGAGTGGCGTGTTGATGCGGGTAAGGGTAAGAGGCTTCAACTCAGCTGGTGACGGCGACTGGCTATTGCCGGTAGGTGAATTCGTTTGGGAGCTGGATGAACTTCTATCGCTTTCGCCACCGCCGCAGGCTGTTGTCCCCGCAGCTATGCAAATAAATATTAAAACCTCGATCAATCTGCGGCTTGACATGAAACGCTCCTGAATTATAGCCGGTCCAAATGAATCCTGAATCGAAGGCTTGATTATTTATTGTACAGGTCGAGATGTCTAGAACTTTTTTGTCGGGGTGGAGTGTCCGCTTGGCAGATTGGCAGCACGCAAGGGCGTCTACCAGGCTACCAGGAATAAGTGCGCCGGCGGTGGAAGCGCGACTGCCGAAGCTTCGAGTTGCAGTGTGGACCGCGTTCAGTACAAATATTCTTCCCCGGCTGACCTGGTCTTATAACGTCGATGTTGCCACAGATATTGTTCAGGATATTGCCTGATCGCATCTTCAACAATCGCGTTGTAACGTCGTGCGTCTTCATAGACATCGCCTGATGGAAAATTGTCAAGCGGCGCCAAGGCAAAGAAATCATAACCACTTAGGTCCTCTTTCCTGGCAAAGTAACAGGGTATAATTATTGCTCCGGTTTTTTCGGCAAGCCAGGATGTCGCAACCAAGGTTGCGCATTTCTTAGAGAAAAAATCTACAAAAATGGTCCTTTCTTTGCCAAAGTCCTGATCCGGTGCGTACCAAACGTTAGCATGTCTTTTCAGATTTCTCACAATGGATAGAACATTTTTTCTTTCTATACACTGAACGGCATACTTTTCTCTGGACTCAACCATTGTTTTCTCAAATAGTGAATTTTTATGTTTTTGATACACTATATTGAGTGGCGCGTAGTTCTCACTAATGTAACGGCCTACGATTTCCATACATGTAAAATGCGCGCCAAGCAGAAGAACCCCATGATTATGGTCTTTTTGGGCTGTTAAAACGTGTTCTATCCCATGAACATCAAAACGAACTTTTGCGAAGCAACTTTTTGGCATAAACCAAGCCATCATGGTATCGAACGCGGATATAACTGTTGATTCAAAACTCTTTCTGCAAATTTCTTCCAACTCGGAATGTTTTTTTTCGGGAAATGCAATTCGCAAATTTACCATCGCGATCTTTCTGCGTCGCGTTGAAAAAGGATAAGTGAGGCGCCCTAAAAACCGACCAAATTTCATTTGCCAGCGGAAGGGCAAGCATACAAATAGGCGGATAAGACCAAACAGTAAATGTAAGCCCCAATATTTTGGGGAAAAGTGCCCCAATCTTGACGGTTTCATCTTAAACATCTGCCTCTTTACAGGTTAACCTGCCAGTAGCCAACATCAATCCATTCCCCAAACTTGAATCCGACCTCCGAGAAATGTGCCACCTTCTCCATGCCCAATTTTTCATGCAAGGCTACACTCGCCGCATTGGGTAAAGCTATACCACCTATAATGACATGAATATCGCTTCGCGTGAGCTCGTCAAAGAGGGATTGGTAGAGCACCGTACCCCAACCTCGGGATAAAGAGGTGTGGGAGATGTACACGGATACCTCGACGGTACGGTTGTAAGCGCTACGGTCATTCCATGCCGTTGCGTATGCGTATCCGACTATTCCGTTGTCATCTTCAGCGATCAGCCAGGGCAAGCCACGCGCGCCGACCTTGTCAATGCGTAGAGCCATGGCCGCGCCAGACACCGTCGATTCCTCGAAAGTGATAACTGTGTTCAGGATGTAATGATTGTAGATACTGGCAATTTCGTCGGCGTCTGATGCTTTTGCTACCCGTATCATGCTACTTTCCTTTGATCGTTTTTGTTGGATAGCATTCAGCACCAGTCACGTTGTCTGCGGCCACTACTTCACTTGGTTCTATTGAATAGCCAAGTCATCCCCGCTCGATAGCGACTTCGCCCGGTAGCGCTCTTCAATCTCGGGAATTAGCTCGCTTTTCAAAAACTTCTGGAAAGCGAGGGCTCCGCCTGATTCTGGGCGCCGCGTCGAATCGGGGCATGCTCATTTCAAGAATCAGGCCGAAGCGGGTGCCCCGGCGTCGTCAATTTTGCCATCTTCCTCACTTTCCGTGTAGATGGTTTTCTTGCCGCGCCGCGCTTCCAGCTTGTCTCGTACGTCCTGGGCCGCTTCTTTATCCACGTCATACCATCTCATAATAAGGACTCCGAGCAGCGTGCCGACAGCGGGAATGATCGCATCCGCGAGGCGCAGTTGCGTAAGGGTTTCCACAGTCTGGATAGCGCCCGGCGATTCGTCGAAACCCACCAGGCTCAGAGTGGCACCACTCAGGAAGAGGGCGAGTGCCTGCCCCAGCTTCACGAACCACCAATAAACCGCGGCAAACATGCCCTCGCGTCGTTGACCATTGTTCAACTCGTCCAGGTCGCATACATCGGAAGTCATGGACATCATTAATGTAAACAGGCCGCCGATACCGCAGGAGGTCAGCGGTAAGGTCAAGAAGATCAACCAGGGCGTTTCCGGACTAAAGAGCCAGAATTTCAGCAGGTAGCCCACAACCGAAATGGACATGGCGATTATAAACGCGTTGCGTTTACCAATTCTGTTCGCCATCCAGGCCACAAAAGGAATGACCAAAAAAGCCGTGGCAAACGCCGCCAGCGTACCGTACCAGGCCGGGTAGTGTCCGACCGCACCCGCGTCACCGCCAAAAACGTAGTGTACAAAGATAAAGTACTGGAACTGGGTGATCGCCATATAGGCATTGAACACCAGGAAGGTTGCCACACATAGAATCAAAAATGGGCGACACTTAAAGGTTTCGGCGATGGAGCTAAAAAAGCCTTTGAGGTTTTCGGCGAAATCAGTCAGCGACAACTTGGACTTGTGAGTGGCGGGAAGTGGGGGCTCCTTGCAGAAAATAGCCGGAATCACAGCCAACACAATGCAAATAGCGCCTACGACAATTGCCAGCTCGCGCGAGCCTTGAGCGGGGTCGTCGAACAGGGGCAGGAAGACAATAACCCAGGCCCAAGGCGCGATCATCCAGGCGATTTGACCAATCCACTGGGAAATCGCCATGATGCTGGTGCGCTCGTTGTAATCCGAGCTCATTTCGTAACCCAGCGCTATTAACGGCGTGGCGAAGATGGTATAGCCCAGGTAGAAAACCAGGGACATAGACAGGAAGTACCAGAAGTTATAAAGGGTGGAATCTTCCGGGTGCAGTTGCCACATGAGCATGTAAGACAGGCCGGCCAAAATGCCACCGATAAAGATAAAGGGTCGGCGACGGCCCCAGCGGGTGCGAGCATTATCGGTAACATAACCCATGATGGGGTCGGTGATCGCATCGAATACACGGGGGGCGGCTGACAGGATGCCCGCGAGTAACGGATCCATGTTCAGTGCCATGACCAGGAACACAGTAAATACGCTCATTACTGCGGGGAACATCTGATTGGCCAGCATCCCCACGCCGAAAGCGGTTTTTTGCCCGAACGGGACTATATCCTCGGGCGCAGTTTGGCGCGAGCTCTCTTTCGTCATGGTATCACCTTTATTAGTATGGTCGATTGCTTCGCAATCCGGACTGGAGAAACAGACATAACTCTTTGATTGCGAAATATTTATTGTTTGTTAGCGCCGTAAGTCCTGGTGCCTCTGAGTTGGATTCTAACGGGATTCCGGTGAGTGCCAACGGGAGCATGCAGCGGGGATCTAATCTACCATAGAATCTGTTTTTCAATCTATGTGATACTTTAAACCAAATTGTCATTCAGGCAGGGGAGACTGGTTAGTGTCAGCCCGGATTTGCTATTCTACGCGTCCCCTGCTCTATGGGGCTGTTTAAGCAGGGAATCATTCCCACCGCCTGCACGTTCGGCTGCCAGAATCCATCCATACCGTTGCGACTTTCTAATGGACAACATCCGTTTGCTCGGTTTCTCCGGCCTGCGCCGCAAGCTGGGCGGTAACCTCCCACATATCAAGCGCCACTTACAGCTTGCCTGGCCCATTTCCTTGGAGTTGCTGCTGGTCAACCTGGTTGGCGTTGTCGATGTCATGATGGTGGGTGGCCTCGGGGATGCCGCTATTGCCGCCATCGGTATAGCCAACAAGATCATCTTTGTTTTGATACTTATTCTGGTGGGATGCGGTAGCACCGTGGGGCTGCTGGTTGCGCAATACTATGGTGGTGGCCGCCTGCACAAGGTCCGCAACGTGGTGCTACTGGGTGGCTTGCTGGGCATTGTGTTAAGCCTGATTGCCTCGCTGACTAATCTGTTCGCCGCCGACACGGCCATTGCGTTCTTCACCACTGACCCAGAAACCATTCGGCTGGGCGGCGACTACATGACTATCGTGGTGCCGAGCATGATGATGCTGGCCCTGATCATGGTGTTCGAGAATGCTCTGCGCAGCCTGGGACAGGTCAAGGTGCCGCTGACGATAAGCGCATCCACAGTGTTTTTTAACGTCCTGTTCAACTACTGGTTTATCTTCGGCGGACTGGGCGTGCCGCCACTCGGCGTAGTTGGGGCCGCATTGGGGACCCTGCTGGCACGCACTATTCAGCTGGGCTTGTTTCTGGCATTTTTCTACGTCAGCAAGCACGACCTGAGATTTCGGCGCAGCGACCTGCGGCATTTTTTTGCAGAAGCCAATATTCCCCACTTTCTCAGGCTGGCATTGCCCGCCGCGGGCGGCTTTGCTATCTGGTCCTTCGGGCTACTGGCCTATCAATACGTGTTCGGTCACATGGGCACCCAGGCGCTCGCTGTAGTAACGCTGGTGCATGCGGTTGAAGGCGTGCTTATGTCAGTATTTGTGGGGCTCGCCATTGCCTGCTCCATTATGGTGGGACAGCATCTGGGGGCCGGCAACTTTCAGCAAGCGCGCCGGGAAGCGCTGCGCAATATATTACTGATTCCCCTAATGTCACTGGCAATTGGCCTCATCATTATCGTCACTAAAAGCCTGATTTTGGGCCTGTTCCTTGAACTGTCGGCCGACACGCGCAACCAGGCGAATGTTCTGCTGCTGGTATTGGGACTGCTGTACTGGCTCAAGGTCGCCAATATGACCATGGCTCACGGCGTTATGCGCGCTGGCGGGCGTAACATGACCTGTTTGGTGACCGACGCCATCGGTATGTGGGGCGTGGGCATCCCATTGGTTTTTGTAGGGGGGTTGATACTCCAGTGGCCTCTGGTGTGGGTATTTATCATGGCGTTCTCCGAAGAGGTCAGCAAGCTGTTTATCTATGCTTATCACTTCCGCAAGGGTGCCTGGCTGCGTCAGTTGGATTAACGGGGGAGAATCCAATCGCAACCTCTGTATAATGCGCCTAAACCCTGATCATAAATGATGTACAGCTATCGCATTTACCAATGCCGATGGGACTCTTCAAACAATAATCAGGCGTCCATTAAAATCAGAATAACGCGAAAGAAGCACAGGGCTAATTTATTATGGGGAACACAACTGTTTACTTGGGCGAGACCATAAAGCATGGCGAGTTCGCCGATGTCACCGGCCAATACGTGGAAATCAACGGTGAAAGCTTTTACAAGATCGGTAACTACAACCATATGGACCCGTTCTTCATCAGTGTGGTGAGCGACTCTGACCATTGGCTGTATATCTCCACCACTGGAGGTTTGACTGCCGGCCGCATTGACGCCGAGAATGCCTTGTTTCCCTACTACACGGACGACAAGGTAGCAGACAGCGCCGAGATTACCGGTAGCAAATCCATATTCCTCGTCACCAAAGCGGGGCGCACGTCGCTGTGGGAGCCCTTTTCTACGCGCTTTGACGGTGTGTACGACATTACCCGCAATCTGTACAAGAATGTTGTGGGCGATAAACTGATTTTCGAAGAAGTGAATAACGACCTGGAAATCAGCTTCCAGTACAGGCTGAGCACCTCCGACAAATTTGGCTTTATTAAAACATCCAATCTGCACAACCAGGGGGCAGATAGCGTCTCGGTGGAACTGGTCGACGGACTTCAGAACCTGCTTCCCTACGGCGTGGAGCTGGGTGCGCAACTGGCGGTGAGTTGTCTGGTTGATGCCTACAAGAAAAACGAACTGGAGCCGGAAACCGGCATGGGCCTTTACAGCATGAGCTCCATCCTCGTGGACCGAGCCGAGCCGAGTGAAGCCCTGTCGACCACAACAGTCTGGTCGGAAGGCCTGCCGCAATCCAAGAAGCTGGTCTCTTCCCTGCAGCTGGACGCCTTCCGCAACGGCGTCAGCCCCACGCAAGAGACCGACGTGCGCGGCCGCCGCGGCGCCTACTTTGTCCACAGCACTATTGAGCTGGGCGCGGGCAGCGATAAAGAGTGGAACATAGTGGCGGAAATCAATCAGGGCCCGAGCGATGTAAAAAACCTGATGGCCCGCATCCGCCGCGGCGACAACATCCGCAAAGAACTCTACCAAGACATCGCCGCCGGTACTGAAAAACTCACGCGTATCGTCGGCAGTGCCGATGGCTTGCAAGTGACCGAGGACGTACTCAGCGCCAACCATCACTTTGCCAATGTACTGTTCAATGTGATGCGCGGTGGCTTGTTTGACGACAACTACAATGTCGGTACACAGGACCTGATCAAGTTCATTAAAACCTTCAATGTCACCACCTTTGAGGCCAACCAGGACTTCCTGAACGGCCTGGCCGACACCCTGCACTACAGCGACCTGATCGATGCCGTCGGCAAACAGGGCGATACCAATCTGGAACGCCTGTGCTACGAATATCTGCCGCTGACTTTCAGCCGGCGGCACGGCGATCCTTCGCGCCCCTGGAACAAGTTCGCCATTGAGCTGAAAAACAAAGACGGTTCCAAACTGCTCAACTTTCAGGGTAACTGGCGCGACATCTTTCAGAACTGGGAGGCATTGAGCTTTTCCATTCCTAATTTTGTCGAGAGCATGATTTGTAAGTTCGTCAACGCCACCACGGCGGACGGCTACAATCCCTACCGCATTACCAAAAAAGGTATTGAGTGGGAAAAACTCGATCCCAATGACCCCTGGTCCAATATCGGTTACTGGGGCGACCACCAGATTATTTACCTGCTCAAGTTTCTGGAGTTTTCCAGGCACTACCACCCGGGCACACTGAAAAACTTCCTGTCACGGGAGATTTTTTCCTATGCGAACGTGCCCTACAGCATCAAACCCTACAGCGCACTGCTGGAAGACCCGCACAACACCATCGACTTTGACGACAACCGCGAAGCCGAAGTGAACAAACGCGTTGCCGAGGTCGGCGCCGACGGCCGCCTGGTGTGGAGCCAGAAAGGCGAAGTAGTCCACGTGAACCTCACCGAAAAACTGCTGGCCACGGTGCTGTCCAAACTGTCCAACTTCATTCCCGAAGGCGGCATTTGGATGAATACCCAGCGCCCGGAGTGGAACGACGCCAACAACGCACTGGTGGGTTATGGCGTTTCTATGGTCACTCTGTATTACACCCGTCGCTATCAGCAATACCTGCTGGATTTGTTCAGCAACATCGGTCTGGAAGAAGTCGCGATTTCCAAAGAAATCGTCGACCTTCTGAATGCCATTAACCAGGTGTTCGCCCACAACAAAGACAAGCTGAACGGCAAAATCAGCGATGCGGATCGCAAGGCGATTCTCGAGGGTTTGGGTGAAGCTGGTTCACGCTTCCGCGCCAACATCTACACCAACGCCTTCTCCGGCGAGCGCGTCACTCTTAAGACAGTGGATTTGATCGACTTTACCCAGCTTTCACTGGAATATATCGATCACACCATTCGCGCCAACAAGCGCGACGATGGTCTGTATCACGCCTACAACCTGATGACCGCCAGCGACGATGGTGTGAAGATCGACTACCTGTACGAAATGCTGGAAGGCCAGGTCGCCGTTCTCAGCTCCGGCTATCTGAGTTCAGAGGAAGCGGTAGAGGTACTCATTGCGCTGCGCAACTCGGCTATTTATACCGCGCGTCAGCACAGCTACCTGCTGTACCCCGACCGCGAACTCACGCGTTTTGTGGACAAGAATATTCTGCCCGCCGACAAGGTCGAGCAAACCGAACTGCTAAAAACCCTGGTGGCTGATGGCAACACCGACCTCATCGAGCAGGACGGCGAAGGCCATTACCACTTTAACGGTACTTTCAATAACGCCAATAGTGTTAAAGCGGCACTCAAGAATCTGCGCGAAAATGGTTACGCGCAACTGGTAGACAAGGACGCAAAACAGGTTACTGACATTTTCGAATCGGTGTTTAATCATCGTGCCTTTACGGGTCGTTCCGGCGGTATGTACGCCTATGAAGGCCTGGGCTCAATCTATTGGCACATGGTATCCAAGCTGCTGCTGGCGGCACAGGAAAACTATCAGCAGGCGATCCGTGAGAGCGCAAGCGAGGCGATCATCGGCAAGCTGGCGGATGCCTATTTCGATATTCGCGAGGGCATCGGTTTTAACAAAACGCCGCAGAACTACGGGGCCTTCCCTACCGACCCATACTCCCACACTCCGGGCTTCGCTGGCGCCAAGCAACCGGGTATGACCGGCCAGGTTAAGGAGGAGGTCATTACCCGCCTCACGGAAATGGGCGTGGCTGTGTATAACGGAAAAATTCATTTCGAACCGACCATGCTGCGCAAGTCCGAGTTCCTTTCAAAACCTGCGGAGCTGATCTACTACGACGTAGCGGGCAATAAAGGCCAAGTACCTTTGCAGCCCGCTCAATTGGGTTTCACCTATTGTCAGGTGCCCGTGGTCTATACACTGTCGGACAACACAAAAATTATTCTGCATTTAGTTGACGGCAGCACCCAGACCATCGACGGCAACACGATCGATGCCGACACATCCCTGTCGATTTTCGATAAGCGCGGCAAAGTCGAGCGCATTGAGGTGGCACTTAAGCCGCGCCTGAACTAGTTACCATCGCACAGGTGCATCCGGCTTGTTCTGCAAAATATCGTCGATCTGCGCCAGCACGTCGGGTGTGATTTTATCGCGGTGTTCGAGCGCTGCGAGGTTGTCTTCCAACTGGGCAATTTTCGACACACCCAAAATTACCGAGCTGACGTGCGGATTGCTCAAACACCAATTGAGTGCCAGGTGGTGCATGGGCATGCCCAGGGAACCGGCCAGGTCGTTCAGGGCACGCAGTTTGGTCAGCTGGTTGCGCTCCCCCAGTATGATATCGCGCAGCCATTCGTAGCCGGGCAGGCTGAGACGGCTGCCTTCCGGGACGCCATCCAGATACTTGCCGGTCAGCAAGCCACTCGACAGCGGCGAGAAACTGGTAATACCCAATCCGGTGAGTTCGTAAAGCGGCAGGAATTCCCGCTCCACCTTGTCGCGCATCAACATGCTGTATTCGGGCTGCTCCATGACTGGGCCGATCAGGTGGTCGGCTTTTGCCGCCGCCCAGGCCTCGGTAATTTGTTGGGCGCTCCATTCCGAGGTGCCCCAGTACATCACCTTGCCCTGGCTCACCAGATCGTGCATGGCGCGCACGGTTTCGGCAATCGGCGTGTCTATGTCGGGGCGGTGGCAGTAGTAGAGATCCAGGTAATCCACCCGCAAACGCTTGAGGGCCGCGTGGCAGGCGTCAAACACATGCTTGCGGCACAAGCCGCGCTGGGTGGGTTTATCACCACCCCAGAAGACTTTGCTCGACACCACATAGCTGTCCCGGCTCCAGCCTAATTTGGCGGCGGCATCCCCCATAAGTTGTTCGCTGACACCTGCTTCGTAACCTTCGGCGTTGTCATAGAAATTAATGCCGGCATCATAGGCTTTGGCCATAATCTCAGTGGCTGCCTTCAGATCAACCTGTTTGCCAAAGGTTATCCAGGAACCCAAGCCAACCTCGCTGAGTTGTAAGCCGCTGTTGCCTAATCTGCGGTATTTCATTTTTCTGATCCTTACATTTGCGTGCGAAATACGGCCAATTCTATGCTAAATAGGTAGGGTTTATGGAGTAATGGGCACACGCTAACTCAAGCCCCGAAGAATATTAACAGCCCTTCCTTCCTTACTCCAACGCACTTGGATGAGTATGGCTCCAGGTCCCTGAATCTTACCTCCCCCGCGCTACCCCACCGGATTTGCTTTCCTGATCATCCATCTGGTGTGCGAACGCCTGGGCTGGAAGTTGCGGGTGAAAAACCCTACCCGGGAAGGTACGGCAATGACGATCGATTTATTGCCGGACTAACAGGCTAACAATTTGTGTTAGTTCAAAGGCAGTGGCTCCGCAAGACCAGCAAGTACCATTACGCCCCACAACAGTAATGAGAAACCACTACCCATGTACAGCACCAGAAAGAAATGGAAGGCAAACGGGTTGTCGTCCCGCGTCGGCCTATATGCCTTGAAGCCCGCAGAGCCGGCTGGAATTTCACCCTTGCGGTGACCTTGGTATGCCACCACCAGCAAGCCGATCCCAACGATGAACAGAAAAAGGGTCGTCATTCAGGGGCCTTTTTACTTGCCAGCTTCGCGCCCAGCAGCACGGCGATAAACTGGGGGATGGAGATAACTACCATAAAAACTATGGCGAACGGCAATAGCGATAAGGAGCTGCCATTCAGCAGAGCGCCGATCATTTGGCCGCCCGCCATGCCTAACGCCCAGCGCCAAGGTTTGGCTGGGAATAAATAGCCGATAGCAAACGCGACCATGCACATGAGTGGAATACCTATCGAGTAATAAGCCCCATCGTCCCAGGCTTCGTTCTTTCCTGTCGCAATCGTGATCGCCAGATAAACGACCAATCCGCACAAGGACGAAGCCGCGTAAGGAAAAAAGGTTTTATCGTTATTCATGGCATTGGTCCTTTGGAGATCTGTGACACCCGGAGATTCCCACTTGCGGGTCCCCTACCGCTTTTGAATTTTCTCATCATGCATGCTGCTAAAGTTCTGCTTGGAGACGCCAAGGGCTTTGCAGATGTCCTTACTTCCACCTAGTCTGCGCTCGTCGTTTAGGCGTATAGCTCTGGGTCCGACCAAGCGTGTGGCTCAACTCTGTTGTGTGAGGCCCGCGCTTGTCCCAGCGCAGCTCTTTCATTTGCCATCCGTCTGTAGTGGAGCCAACATGTTTGCATCGCGTGCTATCACCCATTTGCCGTTCTCCTTCTTGAGGATGGATAGCGTGTGGCCCGCACGAGTGATCGTTTTGCCACCATCAGGTGGCGTAACCACGACAGTGAGCTTGGCCCACATAAATGCCCAATCCCCCAGGACCTTTATCTCCTGAATCTCGCACTCACCGTCGAACTGCGGCGCATCTTCACCCGACTGAGCAGCGGCTGCGGCTGCGAAGTCACTTTTACGCATGACCGGTTGCCCCGTGACAAGGAAGATGGCGTCTTCAGAGATGAGTGATAAGATGGTCTCGGCATCGCCGGATTTTGTGGCAGCCATCCAGGTGGATACGAGCTGTCGAATTTGTTCTTCATCGTTTTGCATGTGAACTCCCATGACTTGACGCTCAACGCCCCTCTGGTCGCGTACTAGCGACGACAACAGCGCTTGTTATAGCTGTATGCCATTTACCTGTGACCATCAGTGGGTGCACGCCTTCCGCTAGCGCCTTTTTCTAACGTGGAGCTTGGGAATCTTTCCTTCGACCGAAGATTCCGATCCAAAATAGCCCCTCAGAGATTATCCCCAATATAAGAAATACGGCTCCTCCAGCCGGAACTCCAAACACATAGCAAGCGATGGCCGCGAAAAAACAACCAACAGCAATCAGTACCCTGGTGATAACTTTCAAAACGAACTCCTTATCGGCGTTGGTTATCGTAGTTGTCACGCGCATTATCCCCATGACCACTATCTCTTTTACAGTTATTGAACAAAATACGTTCAAGCCTTCATTGCGTCAAGCTTTGCGGCCTTCCTATCGGCTGAAATAGCGGATGGCGACGGGGAAAACGCGGCTTACGGAGATAAAAGGCGGTCGCAGAGGCAAAAAGCATTACATAAGTGGGAAGATAACTAATCCCCTTCAGATAGCGCCGGGCGCTGGGGTTTGAGCTTTTGGCGCGCCGGTGGAAAACCCGTCCCTGATTGACGCGCTTGTTATGTGTATATAAACTACCATTAATACACATTAACGCCTACCCATGGAGCCGAGAATCATGCGGACCAATATCGAAATAGACGACAAATTGATGGATGACGTACTCAAGGCCACTGGGCTTAAAACCAAGAAAGAAGCAGTAGAGTTAGGCCTTAAGGCGCTGATTAAATTAAAAAAACAGGAAGGAATCAAGCGGTTCAGAGGGAAGCTGGAATGGTCTGGGGACCTGGACGATATGAGACACGCATCGTGATCCTTGTGGACTCCAGTGTCTGGATTGACTATTTCAGCGGAAACGGCACCCGCGAAGCTGAGTTTCTTGACGAGACGCTCGGCAATCGCGCCGTCGCGATTGGTGATTTGATACTAACGGAAGTGCTTCAGGGGTTCCGGCAAGACAGAGACTACAAGATTGCCAGGAGCTTACTGGAAGAGCTCACGATTTTCGAGTTGCTAGGACGAGGACGAGAGATGGCGGTGAAGAGCGCTGAAAACTTCCGAAAACTACGCAAGAAAGGCGTCAATATTAGAAAAACAACCGACGTGATTATCGCGTCGTTCTGCATTGAGCATAGACTTCCTTTACTCTTCTCCGACAAAGACTTTCGACCGTTTGTGGAACACCTCGGGCTGCGCGATGCTGTTCACATATAACGCCTCCAGCAGCGGTCGGAGTGAAGGTGCTAGTATTAATAGTGGTAACGAAGTTGCGCAATGAGGATGGATTCATTATCGATTTTATAAACAATTCTATGCTCATCATTAATACGGCGTGACCAATAGCCGGAAAGTGCGTGCTTTAAAGGCTCAGGCTTGCCAATGCCATCGAAAGGTTCTCGCTGAATATCCTTTATGAGGGTATTAATTCTTTTTAGCTGCTTTTTATCGGTTCGTTGCCAGTAAAGGTAATCTTCCCACGCGTTTTCAGCGAAAACCAACTTCATTCCAGCAGGTCCTTCTCCTGGCCGCGCCCTTCCTCCAGGTCAACCAAAGACTGCATCAATCGGCGCGCATTCTTCGGGCTTCTAAGCAGGTAAGCGGATTCTTCCAAGGCTTGGTAGTCGTCCATGGAAATCAGTACTACGGCGCCTTCCCCTTTCCGGGTAATGGCCACGGGAGCATGGTCATTACAGACCTTTTCCATGGTTTTGGCCAGGTTGCTTCTGGCTGAGGTATAGCTTATGCTGTCCATTTTCAATGCCTGTACATGTACATAATCCTGTACATTATATAACGGGTAACAAAGCTGTCAACTATGCGTGTAAGAGGGGGCGCCGGACCTCCTGACGTGGGGCCGGTTCTTTGGACCCATTGAGCAAAGGATGTATTCGTTTCAGTCAGCCCCAGCCAACTTGCCTTCCCACGTAAACGGCACCAGATCACCCTCAAGCCCCAGCTTTTCGATAAGTTGCCTGGCGTCGAATGGCGCTCTTACCTTGACGTCATTATCGAAGTAGCAGTAGATGTCACGGCTCGTCCGTTTGGACGGCGATTTGTCGGAGATACGTTGCGCATCTTTGGGCTCTGAGCCGGTGCTCCAGGCGCGAATGCGCTCGGCCCAGCGGTCGAGAGCGTCATTCGTATAGCCGCTGGCATAAAGTTCTTTATCGCCGTGCAGGCGCAGATACATGAAATCCGATGTGACATCTTCCTGATACGGCCACTTGCCTGCGGTATCGGCAACTACCAACGCCACTTTGTACTTGCGCAGTAATGCAACGAAAGATTCGTCGATAAAACTTTTGTTGCGAATCTCCATGGCGTGGCGCAGCTTACGTTTCTTGTCTATCTCCAGCATACTGCGGCCCTCCATGCGCGGTTCGCACTGGCGGGCAAGTTTGAGTGCTTCCTCGGTATCGTGCGGCAACAAACTGAAAAAATGCTCAACTTGTTCCGGGTCGTACCGGAAACTCGGCGGAAACTGCCACAGGAACGGCCCCAGCTTTTCGCGCAGGTTGAATACGCCCGAGGCGAACAGGTTGGCCAGTGGCTTGTCGATGTCGCGCAGGCGCTGGATATGGGTGATATAACGGTTGCCTTTCACGCTGAAGACAAAGCCACTCGGCGTAGCCTCATACCAGGACGCGTAGCTCTGCGGTTTCTGTAACGCGTAAAACGAACCATTGATCTCGATGGTCGGCAGGGCGCGCGAAGCGAATTCCAATTCGCGATTCTGTGTCAATCCCTCGGGATAAAATACTCCGCGCCAGGGTGCATAGCGCCACCCGGAAATTCCGATATAAATTCTTCCCATGATTCTTACCTCTACCTCGACATCAACCTCTACCCGGGTTCATTGCCGGGCTTCCATTTGATATTGCATCCCATGGACGGGTACTGATGCTCAGGCACCTTTTCTTCCGCCAGGATCAAATCCAGTGTATGTCGCAAATCTTTCCCGCTGGCAGGCTGGGCTTGGGAATCATAGTTGCCGGATGAGATGCGGTTGGGCCGGGTATCATCAAACTGACCGCGATAGACGAGTTTCCGATACTTGTCGAACACATAGATATCGGGGGTGCAGGCGGCGTTATAGGCCTCGGCCACCATTTGTGTTTCATCGAAGAGGTAGGGAAACGCATAGTTACGTCGGTCCTTTTCTTCCTTCATCTTTTCAAAACTGTCCGCCGGATAGGCTTCGGCGTCGTTGCTGTTGATGGCGACGAAGGCGATGTTCTTTTTCATGTATTCATCTGCCAGGGCGGCAAGGGCGGGGGCTATGTGAATGACATAAGGACAGTGGTTGCAGATAAACATGACCACCAGCGCCTGGGCCTCGCTGAAATCAGCAAGGCTGACCATGCCGCCATCGGTGGACGGAAGACTGAAGTCGGGTGCCGGGCTGCCAAGATCGATCATATTGGATTGGGTAAGGGCCATGGTGCCTCCGTGGGTTGATATTAGGGCCTGCTCACACTAATTCGGTTGTCGCTGTTGTGTCTAAAAGCCGCCGATCTAGGCGCGAGGAGCGCGGTTTGGTTACTCCAAATGAACGACGAGCAACGACGAGTGGCGGCTTTTTAGCCACAACCCGAAGGGCTGGGGCCATTTTTACGCCCAGCGGTGTTATGTAGGCCCACTACATTACTCTCCTTCTTGCCCGGGCGGCGTTCCGCTTGCTGGACGAAAAAATGACCTCCAGCAGCGATAACCGAATTAGTGTGAACAGGCCCTAAGCAGTACCCTATTCTACCTCTGAACATTTCATTCAGAAGTCTTGTCATAGCATTCCAACGCTGACGAGACCTTGGAAATGCACAAATATGGTGGCTCCGAACACGGTTCGGGAATCCTCGCCTATGAGATTGACAGGGATTCCATACGCATACAGTTCGTCGATGGCTCTGTGTATCTGTATACCTACGGAAGTACCGGTCCCCGAAATATCGATGCCATGAAATCCCTGGCCGAAAAGGGGGATGGCCTGAATACTTACATTAACCGCTATGTACGAAGCGCCTATGATCGGCGGGAGCTATAGCTCCCGCCGGTAAAGCAGGCAGTTTTAGCGCACGCGCTGAGGCTGGGGTGCCAGCTGGCTCAGGCGCCGTTGCGCTTCCTGCCCCAGCTCACCGCCACCCTGGGCAGCATACTGGTAAAACTGTATGGCCTGGTCCCGGTTGCCACTGCGTTGGGCCAGGTCGCCCAGATGGAAAACGCCTATCTGGGTCGGCAAGAGTTCGACGCTGCGCCGCAGTTGTTCCTGTGCCTGATCATAATTGCCAAGTTTTTTGCGGATCAGGCCCTGACCGAGATGGCCCATAAAATAGTCGGGGTTCTTTTCCGTGGCGGTTTCAAAGGCTCGAAATGCTTTTTCGTCCTGCTTTTGCGCCAGCAATGCCTGACCCTTGGCATTGTAGAAAAGCGCTTCTTCCGGTTGCAGTTCAATGGCTTTATTGGCGAAGGTGAGCGCTTGCTCCGCATTGCCCTCGCGTAGCGCGGCCTCGGCCTTTGCATGGGCCTCATAGGCCTCGGCGTCCTCCTTGATTTGAGCGATGGCCTGCTGAAACTCCTCCTTGTCTCGAACGCCCTCGGTGCCATATTTCTGCGCCAGTTGACGGTTGAGCTTCACCCGCTCCCGAGAGGGAGGGTGGGACGCAAACAATGCTTGCAGCCAGCCGCTCTCCTCGCCTTCGGCCAGGCGCACGAAAGTTTCCTGCAGTTCCACCGCGCCCTGGGGGTTATAGCCGGCCTTGACCATGTATTCCACACCGTATTTGTCCGCTTCCAGCTCATCTTCGCGGCTGTGGCGAGCCTGCCAGGCGCCGGCACCCAACTGGGCACCCAGGCCCAGCAGCTGATCATAATTGGTATCCTGAGCGGCTATGCCCGCTATCTGTACGCCCAGGCCGAGCAGAGTGCCCTGGGTCATCTGCTGGGCGGTATGACGCGCCGCGGCGTGTACGATCTCGTGGCCGAGCACGGCCGCCAGTTGTGATTCATCTTCCAGTAATGTCAGCAGACCGCGGTTGATGGCAATCTTGCCACCGGGCAAGGCCCAGGCGTTGGGCACGGAATTGTTGAGGACCACGAATTCATAGGGCAGATCCTTACGGTCGCTGACCTGTGCCAGCTTCTGGCCCACCTGATTGACGTAGGCGGTAACGCCCGGATCCACCTTGTAT
>CAZEWY010000058.1:0-16768 GCA_964515945.1 uncultured Cellvibrionaceae bacterium | reverse complement strand
GTTATGACCGTGCAATGGGTCTGACGGATGAGGCGCTATTTCATCAATGGGAAGCTTCTGAATATGAAAGGGTCTCGCGGGACGTTGTTGTTGAAGTAAATATGAGTGACGACGGTTAAATGAGTATTCGCTGTGATGGAAATTTGGGCCAGGATACGAGCGGTTATCCGTTCTGTGACGGCTCATGGGTTCAGGAACCAGACGTTCTATCACAGCTTTATGAACTGCTAAACGCGGTATTTTCCACGCCGGATACCGCACAAATAGTAGTCGCTTTCATGGCAGCCTTTTCAGTGCCAATGATCGCGTTTTTATTGGCGTGGGCTTATGGCAAGGTGATTTTCTTTGCTGAAACTAATGACTCTGATATTTAGGGGGTCAAATGGAAGGTGAAACTGGAGGTTCTCTTATGGACTTTACTGCTATTACTTCGGCGGTTGACGCCACCACAATTGTTGCGGCCATCACTGCAATCGCGGCTATCAAAATTTTGCCGGGTGTTGCCAAGTGGGGCTACAACAAGGTTATTGGCTGGTTCCGATAATCGGGCGCGGCTCCTTCGGGGGCCGTTTCTCTTTCTGAGGTTGATTTCAATAATGATTATTCTATTTTGCGCGTTTGCACTTGGGGGTTTAACCTGTGTCGCGATTATTCTTGGGTTTAATGCTTCTCGGTGCTAGTGCTTTTTCTCTAGCGGATGATATTACGAATGAGCTGCTGACGATGGGGTGCAGTTCATCATCGGGAAGTTGTACGCCGACGTTAAATCATCCTCGTTATCATCCTGAGCATGACAATCAGGTGGAGACTACAGAGATAACTAATGATTCTGGGACGTTTGTTTTGACGAACGGCTATTGTATGAGCGCGGTTGAGCAATCAGGCGTTATTTATAGTTATGTCAGTCATACGTCTACATATAATGGTGACGGTACAATTACTGGTGGAACCTGTGTTTATTCGCCTGATCCACCGACGTGTCCTGACCCCATTGTTTATCCCACTGTTAACTGCCCGTGTCAGTGGCCTGAAAAAGAGGACCTTATTAGCGGCATTTGTTATTTACCGGACAATGTTTGTCCTCAGGGGGAGACGTATGCATATAATCCTAATGACGACGCATGGTTCTGTGTAGGTGGTGACGGCAGTGCATCGTGTCCGGCGGGTTGGACTGAGGATCCGATTTACGGGACGTGTACCGAGGATTCATCGTCCAGTTCGTCAAGCTCGTCTAGCTCATCAAGTTCGTCCAGTTCTTCGAGTTCCTCTAGTTCGTCCTCCAGCTCGTCTAGTTCTTCAAGCTCATCTACATCCTCCTCGGGTGGTTCATCTGGTTCTTCTAGTTCGTCTAGTGGTGGTGGAGGTGATGACGATTCAGGGGGCGACGGTGGTAGCGGTGGCGGCGGGTGCACGGGTGAAGAATGTGAAGGTGGGGGCTCTGGTGAGTCCTCGGGTACTTGTGACGTTCCGCCTGTTTGTGATGGGGATCCTGTGGCCTGTGCTCAATTAAAACAGCAGTGGGAGACTATGTGCTATGCACCAGAGTACGAAAGCGGTGATGGTGACGGTTTATATACTCCAGATAGCTCGGATGATTTTGTTAAATGGATCGTTGGGGTTTTTTCATATTTTTCGGATAGGTTTGATGTTTCTACTGTGGTCTGTTGTGTTTCTTGTTTCATTGTTGTTAGCGTGTCTGGTAATTGTCCTAGCTACTCTTTGACGGTGTGGGTTTTTGATATCATTTTGGATCAATGGTGTTCGGCAGATGTGCCCTGGAGTTTAATTAGTGGGGCGCTTATGGCCGTCGCCTTACTGATAGGGGCGCGAATAGCGTTTACATGATATGTGGGATGAAATAAAAAAGTTTGCAGCGGATGTTCTTGAGGACTTAAAAGAGCTGTTGATTGATTTTTTTATGGTCATCTTTGAAGGTCTGCTAGATGGCATTGCAACCTTAATAGAAGCTATTCCGCTGCCTGATTTTATTGGCTCATTTAGTATTGTCGATTACCTGCCTCAGGATAGTCTAATTTTTCTTTATGTGTCGGGGTTCGGTCCTGCATTGGGTGTTATCGGTGCGGCGTATACATTCTATTTCACGCGTAGAATTCTGACTTTGGGGATATGGTAATGAGTGAGCGATCTATTTTTGATCTGGTTCAAGCTTTTGACACAGTGTTTTGGGCTGGATTTATGTTGGGTTGTGTTGCGACGATTTGCGGGGCTATGGTTTTAGGTTGGGTTGTCGGTGCGTGGAGGGATAGGGTGTGATCGTTTTTCATGAGGGCTTGCCTGGTTCTGGCAAAAGTTTCGAGGCCTGCGTATTTCACATCATTCCGGCATTAAAGGCGGGGCGGCGTGTAGTAACGAATATCGAAGGAATCAACTTTAAAAAGTTTTCCGATATCACGGGTATTCCTGAACCGGTCGTCAAGTCAATGCTCAAGTGTGTTTTTCATCCGGAAGAAAAGGATGTCGAAAAGCGAGTAGAGCTCCAGCGTCAATCAGTGCTGGATGCGTCTGGTAAAGACGCGTTAGTCGTTATCGACGAAATACAGAATTTATTTCCATCTGGTCGTGAAAAGCTTTCATCTGATTGGATGCGCTATATCACTGAGCATCGGCATGATGGTCTCGATATCATTCTAATGGGCCAGGACCGGCGTGATTGTCATAATGTGTGGCGCCGTCGAATCCAGCGCGTGATTACATTTACAAAGCAAACGGCACTGGGGCGTGATGGCCACTATACATGGGCGGCCTTTGAAGCGACTAAGCCAGAAGTTTATAAAAAAATTAGCTCCGGCTCTCGAAGCTATGAAAAGCAGTATTTCGGTCTTTATGCCTCGCATACTAGCGGTACTAAAAACACGGACCCTTATAAAGACGATCGCGTTAATATTTTCAAAGGGGCCGGCTTCAAGTACGGCTTGCCGTTGGCTGTTGTCGTTGGGTTTTTTGCGGTCAATTACTTAAAGAATTTCTTCACGCCAGCGCAAACAGTGGAGCCTGAGCCTGCGCCGGTACACAGTGTCGAGGTTCATAGACCATCGACGGTAGCCTCCAATAACCCGAAATCTCAAGCCCCGTCTGCTAAACCTGCCGTACCTGCCGCGCCGCCACCTGAGCCGGAGTATGAAGCTATAGATATTTTTGATGAACTCGCTAATAGGTATCGTCCGCGTTTGGCCGGGGTGGTATTTGCCGGGGATCAAGTTATCGCTCAAGTCGATATTCTGACGGATAGCTATCATGTCAAGGATCGTTATTCGTTAGTTGCCCTAGTCGATATGGGTTGGCAGTACGAATACCGCGAATCCGGCCTGTTGCTGACTAAGGATGATCGGCGCTATCTGGTCCGCCCATGGCCACTCGATCAGCCGGGGCGTGTCAATGTAGAGCGTAGGGCTCGGCTATAGGGAATAGCTTGCGGCGGCCCCATGAATGCGCGAAGCGCATAGTAGCGCGCAGGACTTGCCATCTACAGCGGCGGGTGCTCTCCGCGCGGAGCTAAACACAAGGTTAAAAGTAACGGCGCCAGAGACCCCGTGCTATCTAAGGCCGCGTAGACGGTGAAGTCGGATCAAAGCCATTGCTGTCGCTATCACCCTAATCAACCATTCTTTTAATAACTGATTATGCCTATCTCCGTTGTTTGTTTTATCGACTCTTTGTCAGTCGGCATCTGCGCTGGGGATCGTTACCTGTAAGGTCAAGACGCGCGTTTTTTTGCGTGGCTTGGTGCGTAGCATAGATCCCGGTCCGCAGGAAGCGCTCTTAATTGCTTGTCACTCAATTTTAAAGAGGATCATAGAATCATGGTTAATAAGTTTGAAAAAAGCCGGTGGCGCTTGTTCTACCTCCTTTGGGTGGGGCTCTCGTCTTTGCCGTGTCTGTGGGCGTTTGCCGATGCGCTGCCGGATTAAGCGAAGCGCCGGCAGCGCCGGCAACGTTCCTGTAACACGTTAAAAATAAATACCCCATCTTTTGAGGTTAAGACTATGCACGCGGATATTAAAACTTGGGATCGCAAGGACAATATGTTTACAAATCGGGGTTATTCAAAAAGAGGTGATTATGAGGAATTTGACCTGTCAATGGTCAGAATCCTTCATTCTGGGGTAGATACCTTCAAGCAGCTATTCCGGGGGCTTATTGACGACAGTGCGTTATCTATCATTACCGCGCACTATGATTCTGCCGTTCGGTATCCCATTGTTTTTGGCGATTACCAATTTATCGTCTCTAAAGCGGGTTCTAAATCCGGTTTCCAGTGGATTCTCAAGAATTATGACCTTGGGGTCATCATCATGCTGAAAAGCTTCTACGCGGAAGCTGACACTGTTGGAACCCATATGAAGATTGAGTATTCGCCGCACCTTCTCCTCAGTTCCAGTGCGTACGATATCGATAAAATGTCGGTTGATATCGCGTCGATTTTTCTATCTGAGTTCGAATTCAGCGACGTTGCTGTACATATTGCTGTGGATCTTAAAGGCTGGGAAGCTCCGGAAGATTTGGAAAGGAACCTTAGAACAAGGGCAAAGCGGAACTTTACCTTTGCCGGTATCAGTGAGATTGAGTTCGATTTGAGCGCTGTTGCGGTTAAATATGGCACTAAGGAAAGTTATACTTTCGGCGGTGCTTCATCGCTCCAGATGTGCATTTACGATAAGACAAAAGAAATGCATAAGCGTGATAAAGCTCACTTCTGGGGCGGTATCTGGAGTAAAACGCCTGGTATTCCTGATCCTTTCGAGCCGGAATATCAGGAAGGGGATCAAGTCACGCGCATAGAGGCGCGGTTTCACCATTCGGTCATACGCCAATTTTGCAAGGGAACCAAGGGTTTTGAGGTGACCAATTTCAGCCAGCTAGTGCCCCATCTGACGGGGCTTTATCAGTACATGCTCGATAATTTTCGTTTTCACCATTCTAAAAACTTCATTCATCCGATATGGCAGCTTCTAATGGAGGATGTTGAAGTGTTGGAGCCTTTGCGCCCGTTAATCTATCAGCGTTGCTACAAAGGCGAATCCTCAAGCTCAAGGCGTAACGTTGCGTTCTGGTTGGGTAACGCTATGCGGTTGTTTTCTCGTCAACAATTCACCGTCGATACAGTTGTTAACTATTTCATGCAATCCGGCTTGCTGTCTGATCTTAAGGCGTATTGCAAAATTCCGCCGAATTCAACGGACAGCGAGTTATTCATGGTCCTTCATGAGCTGGTCAGGAAAAGGATGGAGGAACACCAGATAAACGGGGTTCACCATTAATGGCGATTGAAAAGCTTCCTGACGGTCGGTGGTATGTCGACGTCGAGCCAGTGAAAGGAAGGCGGTTTCGTAGGACGTTTAAAACGAAAGCGGAAGCGGTAAGGTTTGAGGCCCATAAACGTTCAACTTATGTTTCAGGTAAAGAAGTCTGGAAACCCGGCTTCAAGGATACTCGCAAGCTTTCTGAGCTTATTGAATTGTGGTATGGCCACCATGGCCTGTACTTGTCAGATCCTGAACGGCGTAAACGCTCTTTGTGTCGTTTGGCTGAGGCTATAAGCGATCCAGTAGCTCAGAAATTGACGCCGGCGATTTATTTGGGTTATCGCAAGTCTCGAACTGTTAAGGGCGTATCAGCAAAGACTTTGAATAATGAGCTTGGCTATGTAAAGGCGCTATATAACTATCTTTGGTAAACTGAGCAGATCAACTATCAATGCCCTATTCAAAAAGTAAGGCCCATTAAGGTAAAAGAAAAAGAGCTTTCTTACCTGACGATTGAGCAGTGCCATGAATTATTGGGCGTGATAAAGGATTCGGGGAACTGCTGCCTATATCTGCTGGTTAGGGTATGTCTGGAAACCGGGGCACGTTGGAGTGAAGCGGAAAACCTTGCACAATCTCAGATCGGTCATTCAAGGTTGACGTATACTGATACTAAGTCTGGGAGAAATAGAACTGTTCCGATTACTGCGGATTTGGAAAAGGAACTTCGGAACCATTGCTGTGGGGCTGGTCGCCTTTTTTCAACGTCAATAACAGCATTCCGGCGGTTGTTGGCAAAGTGCAAGTTCACGTTGCCCAGGGGGCAAGCAAGCCATGCATTGCGGCATACGTATGCAAGTCATTACATGATGAATGGCGGGGATATTCTGACTCTGCAAAAGCTTCTCGGGCATAGCACTATTAACCTGACTATGCGTTACGCCCATCTTTCTCCTGGGCATATGGCGGAAGCGGTAAAGTTCCGGCCTAAGCTCGACGTTTTTTCGACAGTCGATAATCCAGAAAGCAAAAGCCCCTGAGAATCGCTAGGATAATCAAGGGCTTATGTCATGCTATATGGCGCACTCGGGAGGATTCGAACCTCCGACCGCTCGGTTCGTAGCCGAGTACTCTATCCAGCTGAGCTACGAGTGCGTGGTATCGATACAATGTGCAGAAAGCTTGTCTGCAACTGTGTCGAGGGCGCGTATATTAGGCATTGACGTTGCGGGAGTCAAGCCCCGACAAATGGAATCGTGGAAATTTATCCCTGGATTGACAGCTTCGGCACTTGGCGGCAGACTCGGTTGCAACAATCCTGATACGATCCCGCCAGAAGCGCTGTAAATCCGGAGTATCTGAATGAAAACCAAAGCACAAAGCCTGCATGAGCAAAAGCAGATAGCACTCATCGCGCATGACAACAAGAAGCAGGAGCTGAGTGATTGGGCTCTGAGGCACAAGACGTTACTGATGGCGCACAAGCTCTGTGCCACGGGCACCACCGGCTATAAGCTTGAGAAAGATCTGGGTCTGCCGGTTGAGAAGCTGGTCAGTGGTCCGCTGGGTGGAGATCAGCAAATAGGCGCGCGTATTCCCTCGGGAGATGTGGATGTCCTGATCTTTTTCTGGGATCCCTTCGAGTCCATGCCCCACGATCCCGATATCAAGGCGCTACTGAGAATTGCCGCCGTTTGGAACATACCGGTGGCCTGTAATCCGGCCTCGGCGGATTTTATCGTTAATTCGCCGTTTTTCAGCCAGGAATATTCCCGGAAGGTCCCCGACTACGACAGCTATATTATTGAACGCTCGGTCCACTACAGCTGACGGTGAGTGGCCAAATGCGTATAGCGATGATTGGTTTGGGCGATATAGCACGCAAGGCCTACCTGCCGGTTGTGGCAACTCACGGCGAAATCACCCCCCTGATCTGCACCCGCGACAGTGGCGTGCTGAGCCAGGTGCAGAGGCAGTATCGCATCGCGGAGGCCTTCACTCAGCTTGAGGCGGTGATAGAGGCGCGACCGGATCTGGCCATGATCCATACCAGCACCGACAGTCATTATCCGATTGCCAGGCGTCTGCTTCAGGCAGGAATTCCGGTATTTATCGACAAGCCCATCAGCTACCACTACGACGAAACCACTGAGCTGGTCGAGCTGGCCGCGAAAAAACAGTTGCCTTTGCTGGTCGGCTTCAATCGGCGTTTCGCGCCTCTTTATCAAACATGTCGAAACAGCCTCCCGCGGCAACTGCACTACCGGAAAAACCGCTTGAACCAGCCGGCGAAAGCCCGCGAGTTTATCCTCGACGATTTTATTCACGTTCTGGATTTCGTGCGCTTCTGCTCACCAACGGAACCGGCGGATCTGCGCGTATTTTCTCATTCCAGCGGAGGTTTGCTGTGCAGTCTTCAGGTTCAGTGGCAGTGTGGCGGGGCGCTGTTCACCGCAGCCATGAACAGGCTGCACGGCAGCAATGAAGAGCAACTGCGTTATGAATCGGACAATGAATACTGGCTGGTGGACAACCTGGCCAGCGGCTGTCACGTCCGTGACGGCAGGCAAGAGCCTCTCGGTTTTGGCGACTGGACCCCGACCCTCGAAAAACGCGGCTTTGTCGCCATGATCAATCAGGTGTTGGAGGTCCTCCGAAGCGGGAAAGGCGGCGATAACTACTATGATAACTATTATGATAACTACAGCGATATCCTCGCCACCCACAAGCTCTGTGAAGATGTTATCGAGGCTGTAGGCAGCGGATCCTGATGGCGTCCAGGTTGCAGACTATTTCTTGCTGAGCCTTCGCGAAAGCTCCTCGGCCGACTCCTTGCGCTCGGAATAGCGATCCACCAGATGGGGGCCAAGGTCCCGGGTAAGCAGCGTGAATTTCACCAATTCTTCCATGACGTCGACAACGCGGTCGTAGAGCGGGGATGCTTTCATGCGATCATTGTCGTCAAATTCCAAAAAGGCCTTGGGCACCGACGACTGGTTTGGGATGGTGATCATGCGCATCCAGCGACCGAGAATACGCATCTGATTCACGGCGTTGAACGACTGCGAACCGCCGCTGACCTGCATCAGCGCCAGAGTCTTGCCCTGGGTGGGGCGCACGGCGCCGACCGACAATGGAATCCAGTCAATCTGCGATTTCAGCACACCGGTCATGGCGCCGTGGCGTTCCGGTGAGCACCAGACCATGCCTTCACTCCACTGGGCCAGGCCGCGCAACTCGGCCACTTTCGGGTGATCCGCTTCGGCATCATCGGGCAGCGGCAATCCGGCGGGATTGAAAGTGCGGGTTTCGGCCCCGAAAAGTTGCAGCAGTCTCGCGGCTTCCTCGGTCAGCAGGCGGCTGAAGGATCTGGAGCGGAGGGAACCATAGAGCAGGAGAATACGCGGGCTGTGGGTGCTCTGGATCGGCTGGGCCAGCTTGTCCGGCGCGCTGGGGCGAAACGCTTCAATGTCCAGGTTGGGTAAATCTTTCATGGTTTATCGGCCTGATGAGTCAATGGAAACCAATGGCGGGTGCGATTGGCGACGGCGACCAGGGACAGCATGACCGGCACTTCCACCAGCACGCCGACCACAGTGGCCAGCGCGGCACCGGAATGGATGCCGAACAGTGAGATGGCCACGGCCACCGCCAGCTCAAAAAAGTTACTGGTGCCAATCATGCACGCCGGCGCGGCAATATTGTGTGGCAGACGCAGGATGCGCGCCAGACCATAGGACAAGGCGAAAATGCCATAGGTCTGTATCAACAGCGGAATGGCGATCAACAGGATGATCAGCGGTTTGCTGACCAAGGTTTCCGCCTGGAAACCGAACAGCAGGCTAATGGTTGCCAACAGGCCGACAATGGAAAAGGGCTTGAAACTCTCAACGAACTGATTAACCCGTTTATGGTCGGCGGAATTCCGATCGAGCAGATACCGTGTGATGACTCCGGCAATCAGCGGCAGGATCACATAGAGCAGCACCGACAGCAGCAGCGTCTGCCAGGGAACATGGATTTCGGTCACGCCCAGTAAAAAGGCGGCAATGGGTGCGAAGGCGAAGATCATGATCAGGTCGTTGACCGACACCTGCACCAGTGTGTAGTTGGCATCGCCCCGGGCGAGCTGGCTCCAGACGAACACCATGGCCGTACAGGGCGCCACGCCCAGCAGGATCATGCCGGCAATGTACTCATTGGCGGACTGCGGATCCACCCAGCCGGCAAAGAAGACCTTGAAGAACAGCCAGCCCAGAGCCGCCATGGTGAAGGGCTTGATCATCCAATTGATAACTACCGTCAACAGCAGGCCCTTGGGCTTTTTCCCTACGTCCTTGATGGAGCTGAAATCCACCTGCACCATCATCGGATAAATCATCAGCCATATCAGAATGGCCAGGGGAATATTGACATGGGCATATTCCATCGCGGCGATCCAGGCCAGCGCACCGGGGGCAAGATTACCCAGGATGACCCCGGCAGCAATGCATAGCGCCACCCAGAGCGATAAATAGCGTTCAAAAATTCCCATGTGCTCAACCTTGATGTTTACCCTTTAATTTTTTAGCCGTTGTGTTTGTGATTGCTGCATTCAGAGCCGCTTCCAGTTCATTGGGGCTCATCTCATCCAGTGGCAGGCGGCTCAGGTAACGCACCCGCTCTTCCAATGCGTCCATGACTGCGAAAAAGGCGCGGCGGCTCTCGTCCTCGGACCCATCCAATTTGGAGGGATCCGGCAGACCCCAGTGGACCTTCAGGGTATCGCCGAGCCACAGAGGGCAGGCCTCGCCCGCCGCTGAATCGCAGACGGTAATCACCGCGTCCGGTGCGAAGGATTGCAAGTCGTCCCAGGATTGGCTCCTGAGCCCCGTGGTATCTATACCTCTCTCGGCAAGATATTTCAGTGTCAGCGGGTGAACCTCACCCGCAGGCTGGCTGCCGGCGCTGGCCGCCTTGATTTTTCCGCCCGCCACCTGGCGCGTAATGGCCTCTGCCAAAATGCTGCGGCAGCGGTTGTGGGTACAGATAAACAGAATTTTCATAAATGATGTCCTTTAACAGCACAAGGCGGCACGGTCGGGACGACCCTGGAAAGCGGTGAGACGGGCCTGTTCAGCGGCAATCGCAGAGGCATTCTGGTCCAGGGCCAGCTTCATCACATCTTTGCACCAGGCGGGCAGCTGCGGGTGAAGGTGGTAAAAAACCCATTGCCCCCTGCGGTGATCAGCCAGAAGGCCGCAATTGCGCAACTGCGCCAGGTGCCGGGATACCTTGGGCTGGGATTGCTGCAGAGCGGCCGCAAATTCACAGACGCATAATTCTCCTTCCGCCAGTACAAGAAGTACCAGGCTCAGCCGGGTGGGGTCGCTGATACATTTGAAAAAAGCGCTGGGTTCCATGGTGAACTCCACAGAGAAAGTCGAAATATAGCAGATATCTGAATATATGGATAACCATATATTAATGAGCATCGGTAGGTCGGGTTAGACGTGAGCCATGAGAGCATCATAACCCGACATTATGGCGAGATTCAGAACTCGGAATGGGTTTCTTTAGCTGTCTTTACCATCCGGTTGCCAAAACGAAATACGCTCTTCCAGAGGCGGGCGCACACGTTCACCGGGTTTTTCATCGTAACTGCCAATGTGAATGAAACCCGCGAGCCGCTCTGTTGGCGCTAGCTCCAGTAATGTGTCGACGTCGTCGTTGTAGCTGTACCACTCGGTCAGCCATTGAGCACCAAACCCTTGGGCGTGAGCCGCCATCAGAAGATTCTGACAGGCCGCGCCCACGGCCAATTGCTGTTCCCATTCGGGAATCTTGTGGTCTGCCAGTATATTGGCGACCACGGCAATCACCAGAGGTGCGCGGGTCAGCCGGTTCACTTCAACATCAAGATTCTTGCGGCTGGCTTCGGGAAACCGACCGGCGTGAATATCGGCGAGTTTCTCGCCGAACTGCCGGCGGGCGTCTCCCTGAAAAATAATGAAACGCCAGGGGCCGAGTTTGCCGTGGTCGGGAACACGATGGGCGGCTTCCAATATCTCTTTCACCTGACCGGAAGAGGGCCCCGGTTCTCTCAGGTCCTGAGCGGATACCGAGCGGCGCGTGGTCAATAAATGCAATGCGGAGGGGTAACTGTCGGTCATGAGGGCGCTATTTCCTGTTGCGGATTTTGGAGGTTGGCGGCAGTGTAATACCTTTGTCCCGGTTAAAACAGACCTGATCTTAGGGGGCTCGGCGTAAGGCGAGCCGGCTGAGCACGACGCCGATAATCTGTATAATAAGCCGCAATTTCCTTTATCTATCGAGTTTCCCATGTCTGTACGCACCCGCATTGCGCCCTCGCCAACGGGCGATCCTCACGTTGGTACCGCTTATATCGCCTTGTTCAATCTGTGTTTTGCCCGGCAACACGGCGGACAGTTTATTCTGCGCATCGAGGACACGGATCAGGTACGTTCAACACCGGCTTCGGAAAAGGCCATTCTCGATTCACTGCGTTGGCTCGGGCTGGACTGGGACGAAGGTCCCGATGTCGGCGGCCCTCACGGGCCTTATCGGCAAAGTGAGCGGGGCGATATCTACGCGCGCTATGCTCAGGAACTGATCGAAAAAGGCCATGCCTTTCGCTGTTACCGTACCGCGGAGGAACTGGATGCGCTGCGCGAAGAGCGGCGCAATGCCGGCGCCCACACAGCCCTGAAAGCCTCGGATTTGAAGTTGCCGGACGACGAAGTTGCCCGACGGGAAGCGTCCGGTGCGCCCTCGGTGGTGCGCATGGTGGTGCCGGAGGAGCCGGGTCCCTGTCCGGTGGATGACCTGCTGCGCGGTACCATCGAGCTGGACTGGTCCCAGGTGGACGCGCAGATACTTTTGAAATCCGACGGTATGCCTACCTACCACCTCGCCAATGTGGTGGATGACCACCTGATGGAAATCACCCATGTGATCCGCGGCGAGGAATGGATCAATTCGGCGCCCAAGCACCTGTTGCTGTACAAGTACTTTGGCTGGCAGGCGCCGGTGCTGTGTCACCTGCCGCTACTGCGAAATCCTGACAAAACCAAGCTGAGCAAACGCAAGAATCCCACCAGCATCCTGTATTACCAGCGCATGGGCTTTTTGCCGGAAGCCCTGATCAATTACCTGGGCCGCATGGGGTGGTCCATGCCGGACGAACGGGAAAAATTCGCCCTGCGGGACATGGCCGACAACTTTGATATCAATCGTGTCTCCCTGGGTGGTCCCATATTCGACGTTGAAAAACTCAGTTGGCTCAATGGTCTCTGGATTCGCGAATCTCACGACGTTGAGGCATTGGCGCAACGCCTCCAGGAATGGGCGCTGAATCGGGAGAATCTGTTTAAAGTCATCCCCCTGGTGCAACAGCGCATGGAAACTCTCAGCGATTTCCTGCCCGCCGTGGCCTTCCTGGCCAGTGGCAGGCTGCCACTGAATGAAGCCAGTTTCAGCGCGAACAAGCTGGATCTGGACGACCAGAAAAAAGTGCTGCAATTTGCTCAGTGGCGACTGGAGACTCTAAGCGAATGGCAGCGCGACAGACTCTTTGAACAACTCAAATCCCTCGCCGATGGCATGAACCTCAAGCTCAAGGATTTCCTCGCTCCTCTGTTCGTTGCCATCAGTGGTACAACCGCGTCCTTCTCGGTGATGGATGCCATGACGTTACTCGGCTCCGATATGTCCCGCGCCCGTCTGCGCCACGCAGTTGATGTGCTGGGCGGCGTCGGGAAAAAGCAGGCCAAGAAACTGGAAAAGGAATATGCGGAGCTGCTCAGCCCGGAGAAGGATAGCGCCGAAAAAGAAGGTTGACACTGCGGGAGGGGCTGCCTAAAATGCGCCCTCGCTGTGACACAGCAACTAATTTGGGGCCATAGCTCAGCTGGGAGAGCGCAACACTGGCAGTGTTGAGGTCAGCGGTTCGATCCCGCTTGGCTCCACCAAATCCCATAAAAGAACCCTCGGGCGAAAGCTCGGGGGTTTTTTTATGGGATTTGGTGGAGCCAGGTTGGGTGAGAATCGCTGAAGCGGTTCACCTATATCTATTGAAATGCCCGAAAACGTGTTTCAAGCGTGGATCTGGGTCTTGTTCCGGTTGTCGGTGCTAGCGCTGATGTTGATTCTGGGGTACTACGCATGGGTAACCCGTTCAGACATTGGCGCGAAACAAGCCGCATCTTTCGGAGCGTTTTTTGGTGGTACCTTCGGACCAGCAGTGGCCTTCGCGGGCTCTGTTCGCGTTGATATGCACTATGGAAGTTCAGCGGCGGGAATTTGCTAGATCCATTGTGTCTTTAGACAGGCAGAATTTTGAGCACTCATTTTTTCAACTTTTGAACCTGTACAGGGAGGGGGTTAAGTCGCTCAATTCTACTGACTATCCGGCAGGAAATTAAGCAAATAGAAGCTGACGAGCCACCGATACGACTAACGTTGCTGTCGATTTGCCAAAACGACACACTCCGGGCTTTCGGTTATAAGCCGGAGGATGCGCCGGATGCCTATGCCAAGGTTGGCTTTTTTCGACGCGTCTTCGCCCAGATCCCTTAAGCATTTTCCCCTCTTGAAATGGTGCAACCATTGCACTATCATGTATCGATGACAACGATGAAGCGCGCCTCAAACTGGAAGATAGCCGTGTATGGTAACGAACACGGTGTGCCGCATTTCCATATTGAGGGGCCGGGATATCGTTGTAGTGTAGCCATTGCCACATTGCAGGTGATTATTGGCCAGGTGCCGCGCGCGGTGCTTAACGAGGCCGCCAACTGGGCCGCAGGGCACCAGGCCGAGCTGATCGCCGAGTGGCGCAAACTGAATGGGTGATGTATGGAAAAGCTGCGAACCATAGTAAAGGTGGCACCAAGCCTGAAAAAAGCCTATGTGCTGGAGCTGTTCTGGTCTGACGGCACCTGCGCTGATGTGAGCATAGAGAGCCTGTTGCGCAAGAAGGCCTACGCCGCCCTGAAAGCTCCCGGTGTTTTTGCCAAGGTGGCTGTGGGCGAGTGGGGGCATTCCATTGTGTGGCCGGGTGATATAGAACTGGGGGCGGAGAGCCTGTGGCGCATGACGCTGGAGGCACTGGGGCGTGTAGATACATTGGAGTTTTTGGACTGGCGTGTCCGCCATGGCCTTTCCCTATCCGCGGCTGCGGAGGCACTGGGTATTTCGCGCCGGATGGTGTCCTACTACTGCAACGGCAGCCATGCAGTGCCGCGCACGGTATTGCTGGCCTGCAAAGGTTGGGAGGTTAGCGCGGCCTGACTGCGCTCCCTCTGAGCCTACATGTCAACTAAGGTGACAGGTTAACCCTGTCACACTCCTGCTTTCCACCTGTCTGATCAAGCCGGGTCGTTCATGGAATACACAATGTTGAGGTCAGCGGTTCACCAAGCAATGCAGGAGCATTGCAGAGCGCCCGTATGGGCGACCCCGAAGGGGTGAGCGCCAGGGGTGGCGCGAATACAAATTGGCAGGATAGCCAATTTGCACAGCCACAGGCTGCCGTAGCACAGGGCACATGAATGTGCCCTGTGCATCCCGCCGTGCAGCATCCGTGAATTTTAAAGCTGCCCCCGAATTGTGAAGCCCCCATCATCCCGTATGTGGCGCGGATAGTGAGTCATGAGGTACTATCCCTCTATAACACCAATATGTTCTGGAAGGATAGGTCATGAAAAAACTGCATTTTACTGTCACGGTTTTGCTGGCAAGCCTGTGTGTCAAGGTGGCGGCGGGGCCGGTTGTTCCACTGAAGGACCTGCCTTTTTACTGGGGTATTGGTTATTCCTGGGCTGATGTTACTGTTACTGAAGCCCCGGCGACTAATGAATTCAATATGGAAGCCGTTACAGGCCGGTTTGGTTACCACTTCAGCGAGGAGTTCAGCACTGAAATCCGTTACAGCAAAAGCCTGAAGGTGACCCATGTCAATGGCAATGCGGTTGAACTCGATCATGTCTACGACGCATATGCCAAAGTGAACCTGTTGACCGATATTGATTTTACACCCTATGCGATAGTGGGTTATTCCCAGGGCAGATTGTCAACATCAGCTTCCGTGGAGGAGGAGGGTGTTTCTTACGGGATTGGCGTGGATTTCTGCCAGGATCATCCGGTATGCATGAACGCCGAATACATGGCGTATCTCGATGAAGATATCATCGAGTATTCCGCGATCAGTTTGGGCTTGCGGTTTAACTTCTGATTACGAAATGAGAGAAGGTGGGCGGAGCCCACCCTACAGGTTAGGCCCCGCCCATCAGAATGGATGATAGAGCGGGCTCCATCCATCCGGTTCCGCTAACGCTTGCTTCGCTCGACAACAGATCGGGCGGTATGGCCAGTATAAAGCTGGCGCGGACGGCCAATCTTGAAGCCATCCGTTACCATTTCGTGCCAGTGCGCGACCCAGCCCACAGTGCGCCCGGTGGCGAAAATCACCGTAAACATTTCGCTGGGAATGCCGATGGCCTTCATGATGATGCCGGAATAGAAATCCACATTGGGGTAGAGTTTTTTCTCGATAAAGTACTCGTCTTCCAGTGCAATTTTCTCCAGTTCCTTGGCAATCTTCAACAGTGGGTCATCTTCCAGTCCCAGTTCCTTCAGTACTTCGTCACAGGTTTCCTTCATGACTTTGGCGCGCGGGTCGAAATTCTTGTAAACCCGGTGACCGAAGCCCATCAGACGGAAGGGGTCATTCTTGTCCTTGGCCTTGGCCACGAAGGCACCGACATTGGACACATCGCCGATTTCACTGAGCATGTTCAGCACTGCTTCGTTGGCGCCCCCGTGAGCCGGGCCCCAGAGCGTTGCTATGCCGGATGCGATACAGGCAAAAGGGTTGGCCCCGGAAGAGCCGGACAGGCGCACGGTGGACGTGGATGCGTTCTGCTCATGATCCGCATGCAGCATGAAGATCCGGTCCATGGCCTTTGCCAGTACCGGGTTGACATGGGGAGCGTCGCAGGGGGTACCGAACATCATGTGCAGGAAGTTTTCCGAATAGCTCATGGTGTTATCGGGGTACATGAAAGGCTGACCGACGTGATGCTTGTAGCACATGGCGGCGAGGGTCGGCATTTTTGCAATCAGGCGGTGTGCGGAGATGAGTCGGTGTTCGGGGTTGGTGATGTCGAGAGAGTCGTGGTAGAAGGCCGAGAGCGCGCCAACGATACCGCACATCATGGCCATGGGGTGGGAGTCGTGATTGAAACCGCGGAAGAAGCGGGAGATGGACTCATGCACCATGGTGTGATGGGTGATCACTTCGACAAAGTCTTTGTATTCTGCTTGCGACGGCATTTCTCCGTTCAGCAATAGATAGCAGGTTTCCAGGTAATCGGATTTTTCGGCAAGTTCTTCGATAGGGTAGCCGCGATGCAGAAGTACACCCTTGGCGCCATCGATATAAGTAATTTTGGATTCACATGACGCGGTGGAAACAAAGCCTGGATCGTAGGTGAAATAACCCT
>CAZEWY010000057.1:0-16954 GCA_964515945.1 uncultured Cellvibrionaceae bacterium | reverse complement strand
GAGCAGTTGGCTTTTAACCAATTGGTCACTGGTTCGAATCCAGTACGACCCACCAATAAGAAAAAGGGGAGCTTTTTAGCTCCCCTTTTTTGTGCCTGTAGTAAAATTCACCTAAGATGTTTCCCGAGCCTTATTTGCCTGAATGTCAGTATGAACAAGATGCCTGAAATCATTGCAGAAACCCTGGAGTCACCGCGGGAGCGAGTGAGGGCTCACATTGCCACCGCCCATGAGCCTATGGACCCGCAAGAGGCAGCCCAATACAAAGAGCGTATCAAGGCGCTGTTGGTCAGGCATAACGCGGTTTTGGTGGCGCATTATTATACGGATCCGGAGATCCAGGCATTGGCCGAGGAAACCGGCGGCTGCGTGGCGGATTCCCTGGAAATGGCGAGATTCGGCAAGGAGCATCCGGCCGAGACGCTGATAGTGGCGGGCGTCAAATTCATGGGCGAGACGGCAAAGATACTCACGCCCCAGAAGCGCGTGCTCATGCCCACCCTGGAAGCAACCTGTTCCCTCGATCTAGGTTGTCCCGCCGACGAATTTTCCGCTTTCTGTGATCAGCACCCGGACCGAACCGTGGTGGTCTACGCCAATACCTCGGCGGCGGTCAAGGCTCGTGCCGACTGGGTGGTCACCTCGAGTATCGCGCTGAAACTGGTCGATCACCTGGATCGTCTCGGCGAGAAGATCCTCTGGGCCCCGGACAAGCATCTGGGCAGCTATGTTCAGAAGGAAACCGGCGCAGACATGCTCTTGTGGGACGGCGCCTGTATCGTGCATGAAGAATTCAAGGCCAAGGGTATTCTCGATCTGAAGGCTCAGCACCCCGATGCGGCGGTGTTGGTGCATCCGGAATCCCCCGCATCTGTCGTCGAGCTGGCGGATGTGGTGGGTTCGACGTCGCAACTCATTGCGGCCACGGGAACACTGCCGAATCCCGCTTTTATCGTGGCCACGGATCAAGGCATTTTCTATAAGATGCAGCAGGCCAGTCCGGAAAAACTGCTGCTGATTGCCCCCACGGCGGGAAGCGGCGCAACCTGCCGCAGCTGTGCCAACTGCCCCTGGATGGCCATGAACGCGCTGCAAAACCTTGCCGAGGTTTTCGACCGCGGCGACAATGAGATCTTTGTGGCGCCGGAAACCGCCCGCAAGGCCATGGTGCCGCTACAACGCATGCTGGATTTCGGCAAGAGCCTTCAACGCTGATTCATATATGGAGGTCCGAGATGCACATACTTGGGGTCCAGAACGGGCCGGCCGAGGCCCCCTCTCATTCGGAGTTAATGCATGAATAAACAAAAACTGGTTATCTTCGACACGACCCTGAGAGACGGTGAACAGAGTCCCGGCGCGTCCATGACCCGGGAGGAAAAGGTTCGCATCGGCAAAATGCTGGAAAAAATGCGCGTCGATGTGATCGAGGCGGGTTTTGCCATTGCCAGTCCGGGGGATTTTGAATCGGTTCAGGCGGTGGCCCGGGCCGTGAAGGATTCCACGGTGTGCAGCCTGGCGCGGGCCATAGACGCGGATATCGATCGTGCCGCGGAAGCTCTCAAAGGAGCCAATAGCGCCCGTATCCACACCTTTATCGCCACGTCACCCATCCACATGAAATACAAGCTGCAAATGGAGCCCGAGCAGGTTCTGGAGCAGGCAATCAAGGCGATCAAGCGCGCGCGGCAGTATACGGATGATGTGGAATTTTCCCTGGAGGATGGCAGCCGCTCCGAGTTCGAATTCATGTGCCGCATTACCGAAGCCGCCATAGCGGCCGGCGCCAGAACCATCAATATTCCCGATACCGTCGGCTATGGTGAGCCCAGCGAATACGGCGCCATGTTCAAGCGCCTGATGAACCATGTGCCCAATGCGGACCAGGCCATATTCTCGACCCATTGTCACAATGACCTGGGGTTGGCGGTGGCTAATTCCCTGTCCGCCGTCATGAACGGTGTGCGTCAGGTGGAGTGCACCATCAATGGCCTGGGTGAGCGAGCCGGCAACGCGGCCCTGGAAGAAATCGTCATGGCCGTGCGCACCCGCAAGGACGTCTACCCCGTGGAAACCGGTATCGCCGCCGAACATATAGTGCCCACATCGCGCCTGGTGGCGACCATTACCGGGTTCGCGGTACAGCCCAACAAGGCCATAGTGGGCGCCAATGCCTTTGCCCATGAATCCGGTATTCACCAGGATGGCGTCCTCAAACACCGTGAAACCTACGAGATCATGAAGGCCGAGGATGTCGGCTGGAATACCAACAAGATAGTACTGGGCAAGCACTCCGGACGCGCAGCGGTAAAGGCCCGCTTTGAAAGCCTGGGAGTGACCTTTGACACGCCGGAAGCGCTGAATGAAACCTTCGCCCGCTTCAAGGTTCTGGCGGACAAGAAACATGAAATCTTCGATGAAGACCTGCAACTATTGGTCACAGAAAGCACCGAGAAGCCGAATGAAACCTGGCAGCTGGTGGCCATGGAAGTATCCAGCAAGACCGGCCAGAAGCCTTTCGCCCGCGTGGAGTTGAAAACGCGCGGGGAAAAGGTGGTGAGTGAGGCGGAGGGCAGTGGTCCTGTCGATGCCGCTTACAAGGCTGTCGAAAAAGTCGTCAAGAGTCAGGCGGACCTGCAACTCTATTCGGTAAACGCCATCACCCAGGGCACCGATTCCCAGGGCGAAGTCAGCGTGAGACTGGAAAAGCATGGTCAGATTGTCAATGGTGTGGGCTCGGATACAGATATAGTCACCGCATCGGTCAAGGCATATCTGCATGCACTCAATCTGCTGGAGCATGGGGCTCTGCGCTCGCATCCCCAGCGGGACGGCGTATAGTCCGCTGCTTCGACAGGGGGCTTGATCTTAATCCGGGGAAAGTATTGAACGAACGGCAACGCATGCAATATCTGGAAGTGCTGGGAGTGGATATGTTCACGCCCCGCTGGCGTTTGCCTGGCGCCCGCGCATCGCGCCAATGCTTGCTGCCAGTGGCGGCATCACCGGCGCAGGCGCTTACGGATTCAGTCAGCCCCAATTCGGACACCGGATTTCATTCGGGGCGCACTGAAGCCCCTGTGGGATCATTGGTGGGATCGCTGCTGGAGTCTTCTTCATCACTATCCAATGCACCGAGGAAAGCGTCGGCAGCTCCAAAGCCTGTCCTGGCGGCAACAGGAGAAAAGCCCCCGCGGCAGGACCAGGCCAGCTTCTCCCTGGCCTTCTGGCGTGTTCATCCTCTGGTGATGGTCGTGGATTCGCGGCAAGCCAAGGCGTTGCCGACCGAAGCGCTGTTGCAGTCGATAATGGCTGCTCTGGGCATCAACCGCCAGCCACTGCCTCGAGCGGAGATACAGCATTGGCCGGTGGCGGGCGTAGGCGATAAAAGCTGGGACGCCGGCCGCGAAATGATTCAGGCATTTCTCGAGAGTCGTTTGCAGGATCAGCCGGTGCGCTATCTGGTACTTATGGGTGCCGAGGCCGCCAGGGTGATTGCCGCCGACGCGGTGCAGCCGGGCGGCGACAGTTCGCCGGACGCCATCAAACTGGAAGCCTTCGACTGCGAACTGCTTTTGACCCCAAGCCTGGCGGATCTGTTGCTGGCGCCGCGAACCAAGGCCGGTCTGTGGGCGCTGCTGAAACCTCTGCGCGAGCTATCGATTGCCGGCGCTTCCCATTAATTCCTCTCGACAGATTCTTCATGGCCGATCACGCGCGCTGGTGCACAACCCTGCTGTTAAAGGACCATACTTCGTTGGGTGTGGCACCGTTCGGCGAGCCCGATCTGGAGGCGATCTGTGCAATTGAGCAGCGCTCCCATGAGGTTCCCTGGCGCCGCGCCCATTTCGAGGATTCCATCAGAGCGAGCCACCATCATTGCATCGGCGTACACCAGAACGGGCATTGGTTGGGCTATGCCATTGTCAGCTGTGTTGCGGGGGAGGCGGAGCTTTTGCTGCTGGTGATTGACCGGCCGTGGCAGAGGCGGGGTCTTGCGCGGGAATTGCTGAATCATATCTTCGAATGCCTGCGCGGTTCCGCCGATACGCTTTTTCTGGAAGTGCGGGCGGGCAACCACGGCGCGATTACGCTCTACGAATCCCTTGATTTCAACCAAGTGGGAATCCGGCCCGATTACTACCAGACGGCTGTTGGTGTGGAAGACGCAATCATTTTTGCCCGGCTGCTTGATTGAAAAGAGGCCTGGTCAACAGCGTTTTTCAAACTGTTCCACTCGATAATGGGTCATACTGAACCTGTTGCATATTTCGATTGTTTCTTAAAATTGTCCGGTCTCAAGCCATTCAGCTTGTATCAGTTCCACGATCTACTGGACGATTCAATGAATATCAGCGCCATTCTGGCTACTACCTATATTATTTCCCTTCTCGGTCTCTTCGTTTTTATCTGGTCCTTGCGCAAAGGCGGCGGTCAATCCCGTCCGGACGGCGGGAGAGTCATCTTTGAACCCGGCGAAGTCGGCCATGTCGAGGAACCTTCGGTGAATACCGAGGAACGTACTGCCCTGCAGGCCGTCAGCGACTCCGGCAACGGCGATGCATCTCCCGCTACCAGCCGCGAGGCAGCGGATCTGCGTGTTCGTCGGGAGGGAGACCAGTCCAGCCGCGGCCCGGTGCTCTTTCTGCTGTCATCGGCGGTGGTGTGGCTGCTGGTCGGTTCACTGGCCGGGCTGGTCAGCTCCATCAAGCTGCACGAACCCGACTGGCTGGTTGAAGCAGCATGGATGACCTTCGGCCGCATGCGCAGTCTGCACCTCAATGCCGTGGCCTATGGCTGGACCGCCCTGGCGGCACTGGGGCTGGCCACCTGGCTGCTGCCTCGACTCCTGCGCACGCCCCTGCGCGGCGGCGCTTTTACCTGGGCCGGCACTGTTCTGTGGAATGTGGGGTTGGCTTTGGGGCTCTACGCTATAGCCACGGGCGCCAGCGACGGTATGGAATGGTTGGAAATTCCCTGGCAGATCGGCACCTTGTTCGCGCTCGGTGGCGCCATGATTGGCGTGCCTCTGGTGCTGATGTTGCCTCGCAGCCGCGTGGGCCATCTTTACGTGTCTGTCTGGTATCTGGGTGCGGCTCTGTTCTGGTTTCCCGTGCTTTACGTGGTGGCGAAAATCCCCGGCCTTCATGTGGGCGTCGAGCAGGCCACCATGAACTGGTGGTACGGTCACAATGTTCTCGGCTACTTCTTCACGCCCATGGCACTAGGCTGCATCTACTATTTTGTGCCCAAGGTGATCGGTCGGCCGGTTCAATCCTATGATCTGTCGTTGCTGGGGTTCTGGACGCTGGCGTTTTTTTACGGTCAGGTGGGCGCGCATCATTTGCTTGGCGGACCCATACCGGTCTGGCTGATGACGCTGTCAATTGTGCAAAGCGTGATGATGGTTGTGCCGGTTATAGCCTTTTCCGTCAATCAGCATCTGACCATGCGCGGGCATTTCCGGGCTGTATTGCATTCGCCGACCCTGCGTTTCGTACTCTTCGGCGCCATGATGTATACGCTGGCATCGCTTCAGGGTTCCATGCAGGCCCTGCGCTCGGTTAATAACCTGACGCACTTTACCCATTTCACCGTGGCACACGCCCACCTCGGCATGTACGCCTTCGTCGCCATGGTCATGTTTGGATCCGCCTATTTTGTCATGCCGCGGGTTCTGGACGTGGAGTGGCCAAAACCAGCTCTGATTTCCTGGCACTTCAGGCTGGTTATCGCGGGCTTCGCCATTTATATCATCAGTCTCAGCATCGGCGGGTGGTTGCAGGGGCTGGCTCTGCTCGATCCCATGCGTCCCTTTATGGAGTCTGTCACCCTGACATATCCCTGGCTGCGCCTTCGCTCCCTGGGCGGACTGTTGATGACATTGGGGCATTTTGTTTTTGCCTGGCATTTTTTCCTGATGGTGTTGGCGCGTCTGCGTCTACGGGCACCGGCATTACAGGCTTCGGAGGTCTAGCAAATGGATAATGGTTTCAAACTTATCGCCGGTGCACTGACCACCATGGCACTGGCTACCAGCGCCATGGTGATATTGCCCTACCTGCAAGTGCGCCATGTGGAAGCGCCGGCGGGGCTGGACCCCTATACCGAAATGGAAATGCGCGGCCGCGAATCCTACGTCAGCTACGGTTGTGTTTACTGTCACACCCAGCAGCCTCGCGGCGCGGAAAGTGGTGTTGACGCCCAACGGGGATGGGGTCGACCGTCTGTGCCCAGCGACTACGTCTACGATTCTCCCCATCTCCTGGGAACCATGAGAACCGGGCCTGACTTGTTCAATATCGGTGCCCGCCAGCCCAGCGTTGACTGGCATCTGGGTCACCTCTACCAGCCCCGGGCCTATGTTCCCGGCAGCAATATGCCGTCCTTTCCTTTCCTGTTCGAACACAAGGAAGTGGCGGCGGAAGGTGACCGCGTCGTGAATCTGCCACCGGAGGCAGCGCCGGACACCGGCGTTATAGTGGCGCGTCCCGAAGCCATGGCGCTGGTGGCTTACCTTCTGTCCCTCGATCACACCTATCCAGTTTCAGATGCTGATTTAAAGCCGCTCGATTCCACCGGTAACAATAGGGAGCACAACCATGATTAGTTTTCGAGTTCGCCAGCGCGAGAAGCCGGAGCCCCATGAGTCCGACGCCGGCATCCCCTGGTATGTGACGACCCTGATTGTGGGCCTGTTTTCCTGGGGGGTTTATTATCTCGCCACAGCACCACAGCACCGGGATATGCCGATGCCGGAAACGGATATGGTGGCCGAAGCCTCAGTCGATGGTGGTCAGATTTTCAGTGCAAAATGTGCCGCCTGTCACCAGGCCGATGGTGCAGGTCTTGGAGGCGTATTTCCGCCCCTGGCGGGATCCGAATGGGTAAAGGGTGATCCGACCTTAGCGGTACGTATCCTGCTTGATGGACTGGTTGGCGAGGTTGAAGTGAGTGGCGTCACCTACAATGGCATGATGCCGGCCTTTGGGTCGCAAATGACCGACGCCGAGGTGGCGGCCGTTGTCAGCTACATTCGCACAAGCTGGGGCAACCAGGCGAGCCCGGTCACGGCCGAACAGGTGGCGGCGGCGCGCAGCCAAAGTGCCGACCGCACAACGCCCTTGCAGGGACAGCAGGAGCTGGAAGCGCTGCGAAACCAACCCTGATGCAGCGCGAGGCCTGAGAATGCGGACCTTCATTCTGACTCTTGTGGTTATCCTGGCAAGCATTGCGGCTTTCGGTTGGGCCACGGAGGGCTTTCAGGTGGTGACCAGCGAAAGCGCGAGACGTCTGGCGGTGGCGCGGGATCCGGTAATGCTGCCGTCAGCCCGTCTGACCCTGGAGAGCGGTGAAGCGCGCCCGCTGCGCTCTCTGCTCAAGGAGGGTGGACGGACGACCCTGGTGACCTTTATCTATACCCGGTGTACCACAGTGTGCATCGGTATCAGCAGCGAATTCCGCAGATTGCAGCAGCGAATCCTGAACGAGAACCTTGCCGATCAAGTGAATTTGCTGAGTATCAGTTTTGATCCGCGCCACGATACTCCCCAGGTGCTCACACATTACGCGCACTGGATGTCGGCGGATCGGGCCATATGGCGTTTCGCAAGCGTGAGAGACGAAGGTCAGTTGCAGGAGCTGCTCAACGCGTTCGGCATTGTGGTGCTTCCTCTCAAGGAGGGAGGCTATTCCCACAATGCCGCTTTCCATGTGGTCAACAGCACCGGTGAACTGACTGCCATTGTGGATTTATCCCAGCCGGATATGGCGCTGGCACGCGCCTTGGAGCTGAGCCGATGAACCCGCGCCTTCGCTTGCCCACCATGCTTGTGTCTTTTGCCGTACCCCTGGTTCTGCTCTGGGAGCCGCTGCGCCATTGGGTGGAAGCGACTATGTTTCGCCACATGCTGCTGGTGATTCCGCTGCTGCTTGCCGCCGGCTGGTATTCCCTGGGTATCATGGGTGCCGACGCTATCAGGGCTTTTTCGCGCTGGAATGCTCTGGGTTTTCCGGGGCTTCTGTGTGTCTCCAGTGTGCTGGCCGTGTGGATGATTCCCAATGCCATGGATATGGCCGCCAGCGACCTGAAGGTTGATGTGGCCAAGAATCTGTCGGTTTTTGTGGCGGGGATGATGCTCGCGCTTTCCTGCGCACAGGCCGGGCTGGTGATTCAGCTGTTCTTTATCGGCAACTGGCTGTGCATGACCATCTTTGTCGGCGTGTTGTTTCAGTCCCTGCCAACCCAGTTGTGCAACCTTTATGGCGTAGGCGACCAAGTGCGCACGGGCCAGGGGCTGGTGGTCTATGCGGTGATTGTCGGCACCGCCTGGGGTTGGTGGGCGTGGCAGCAGTATTCCTGCGGACTTGAAGTCAGCAGGGATCCGGCTTATCGGGATACAATGGAGAAGGTGTGATGCAACCTTAATTACCGAATGCTCCGGGGAGTTCCACCCATGAAGCTGTATGAAAAACTGGTCGAGGAATTGGCGGGCATGATTTCTGCCGGCGTTCTGCAACCAGGCGACCGCATGCCGTCCGTGCGCAAGCTCACCCGCTCTCATTCCCTGAGCACCGGTACGGTCCTGCAGGCCTATGGCATTCTGGAGGACAAGGGTTTGATTGAGGCGCGGCCACGCTCCGGCTACTACGTCTCCCTTCTGCAAAAACCAATACCGCCGCCCAGCCGGTCCCAACCCGAAGACTGGTCCACCCAGGTGGACGTCAACGAACTTGCCTATCATGTGCTGGCGACTACCCGAAATCGCTCCGTGGTGCCGCTGGGCTCGGCGTTTCCCAGCCCGCTATTGTTCCCCTTCAAGGAATTGGCCCGGTCGTTTGCCTCGGTCAACCGTCATTTTGACCCCTGGCAGACGGTGGAAGATCTGTCCCCCGGCAACCCCGAGTTACGCCAGTTGATCGCCCGGCGTTATCTGGAATTCGGGAGTAGCGTCAGCCCGGAGGAGGTGGTGATAACCTGTGGTGCCCTGGAAGCCTTGAATATCTGCCTCCAGATAGCCACCGAACCCGGTGATGTCGTGGCCATAGAGTCACCGGCCTTTTCGCCAGCCTTGCAGGCGATCGAAGCGCGGGGGTTGCGCGCGGTGGAAATTCCCACAAATGGCAGTCAGGGTATTGACCTTGAAATCCTGGCGCAGGTCCTTGAGCGACATCCAGTCAAGCTGTGCTGGGCCATGACCAATTACCAGAATCCCACGGGCGGCCTTATGACCGACGCCAGCAAAAAGGCGCTGGTGGAACTCCTGACCCGTTTCGATGTGCCCTTGATCGAGGATGATGTTTACGCCGAGCTGAATCTTCACGGGGAGCGGCCCCGGCCGGCCAAGGCCTTTGATACGGCTGGCCTTGTCATGCATTGTTCGTCCTTTTCCAAGTGCCTGGCGCCGGGTTTTCGGGTGGGCTGGGTGGCGGCGGGGCGCCTTATCCAGCAGATCGAAAGGCGCAAAATGATGATGACTCTGTCCGCCAGCGTACCATCGCAACTGGCCATTGCCGCCTACCTCCGTCAGGGTGGCTACGAACGGCATCTGCGCCAACTGCGGCGTGTACTGGCCACACAGCAGTACCAGATGCTGCACGCCATCAGCCGCGATTTTCCCGACACCTGCCGTGTCAGCCGCCCCGACGGCGGCTATTTTCTGTGGGTCGAGATGCCGCCGGAGGTTGATGCGCTGGAGGTTCATCGGTTGGCGATGGACGCCGGCATCAGTGTCAGTCCGGGGCCAATGTTTTCTCCCCGGCGCGGGTTCCGCAATTGTCTGCGTCTGAATTATGGTCATCCCTGGTCGGAAAAAACGGACAAGGCCATGACCACACTGGGGCGCATCATCTCCGGCGAAATCTCGATGAAAGCGATTGCCGGATATTCTTGACTCGTAAAAGGCGGGCAAAAAGCCTGACGGGCAAAAGGTCGATTGTGCCGATTGCCAGGATCGGCGAAAATAGCACCACTCGCTCCCTTCACCGGAGCCAATCATCCACGGGTCTGTTTTTTTACCTCAAAGCACTTTGTTCGCTTTCGGGATCACGCGCCCCTGTACAAATTTGAAGATTTACCTGATGTCCCACAGCGAAGTAACCAAAAGACGTACGTTTGCCATTATTTCCCACCCCGATGCGGGGAAAACCACCATCACGGAAAAACTGCTGCTGTTCGGCAATGCCATTCAGCTCGCCGGCTCGGTCAAGGGCAAACGTGGCCCCCATGCCAAATCCGATTGGATGTCCATGGAGCAGGAGCGCGGCATTTCCGTAACCTCCTCGGTGATGCAGTTTCCCTACAAGAACCGGATGGTCAACCTGCTGGATACGCCGGGCCATGAAGATTTCTCGGAAGATACCTACCGGACGCTGACGGCGGTGGATTCGGTGCTGATGGTCATCGACTGCGCCAAGGGCGTCGAAGATCGCACCATCAAGCTTATGGACGTCTGCCGCCTGCGGGACACGCCGATTCTGACCTTTATCAACAAAATGGACAGGGATGTGCGCGACCCCATCGAAGTGCTGGACGAGGTTGAATCGGTTCTGAAAATTGCCGCCGCTCCCATCAACTGGCCCTTGGGTATGGGCAAGGGGTTCAAGGGCATTTACAACCTTTACACCGATACCATCCACGTCTACAAGCAGGGGCAGGGGCACCTGGTGCCGGAGGATATTCAGATCAAGGGTCTGGATAGCCCCGAAGCGGAGCAACTGCTCGGCGATTATCTCGATGAAGTTCGGGAGGAACTGGAACTGGTGAGAGGTGCCACGGCGGAATTCGATGTCGAGGAGTATCTCGCGGGTCGCCAGACGCCCGTTTTTTTCGGGACGGCCCTGGGCAATTTCGGCGTGCGTGAAATGCTCGACGGTTTTGTCGAGTGGGCGCCGTCACCGCTGCCGCGGGAAACCGATGTGCGCACCGTGGCCGCCGATGAAGGCAGATTCAGCGGCTTCGTCTTTAAGATCCAGGCCAATATGGATCCCAAACACCGCGACCGTATCGCCTTTATGCGGGTCTGCTCGGGAAAATACGAGCACGGCATGAAAATGCGCCATGTGCGCCTGGGCAAGGACGTCAAGATCGGCGATGCCGTGACCTTTCTCGCGGGTGATCGCAGTCATGTGGATGTGGCCATATCCGGTGACATTATCGGCTTGCATAACCATGGCACTATCCAGATAGGCGATACCTTCACCGAAAACGAGAACATGAAGTTCACGGGCATCCCTCATTTTGCGCCAGAGCTGTTCCGCCGGATTCGGCTGAAAGACCCGTTGAAAACCAAACAGTTGCAGAAGGGACTGCAGCAGTTGTCCGAGGAGGGGTCTACCCAGGTATTTTTCCCCCTCAACAACAACGATATCGTCGTTGGTGCTGTCGGTGTATTGCAGTTTGAGGTTGTGGCCTACAGGCTCAAGGATGAATACAAAGTGGACGCTATTTATGAACCGGTTAACGTTGTCACGGCCCGTTGGGTCGATTGCGGTGATGCCAAAAAAATGGAAGAGTTCAAACGCAAATGCAGCGAAAACCTGGCCATTGATGGCGGGGGTTATCTGACCTATCTGGCGCCGACCCGTGTCAATCTCTCCATTAATCAGGAGCGTCACCCCGATGTTGTTTTTCGTGCCACGCGTGAACACTGATGGACGATTGCGCCAAATGAGGGGCAGGCCATGGCTTCGGTGAATATTCCGCTTTTACCGCCAAGTGCGCCGCATATGGGCAATGGTTTCACGCGCTGGGTGGGCCGCAGTCTGCTGCGTATTCTGGGATGGAACCTGCGTGGTGAGTTTCCGGACGAGCCCAAGCTGGTGGTGGCGCTGGCTCCTCACACCTCCAACTGGGATTTTTTCGTTGCCTTTGCCGCGCTCATGGCGACCGGTGTGCGCGTATCTTATTTAATGAAAAAGGAAGCGTTCATCTGGCCCGTGGGGAAGTTCTTCATGCGCTGGGGCGGTATCCCTACCGACCGCAGTGCGGCGGGGGATACGGTCGACCAGATCGCTCAATGGTATCGGGAGCATTCTAAAGTCTGGGTTGCCATAACTCCCGAGGGAACCCGCGGCAAGGTGGATCGCTGGAAGACGGGTTTCCTGCGCATCGCCTACTCCGCTCAGGTGCCGGTACTGCTGATCGCCTGGGATTACCCCGGTAAAACCATGGTGGTCGATCAATGTTGGCCGGTCACCGGCGATATTGACGTCGATCTGGAAGCCATGCAGGCCTATATCAATGCTCATTATCAGGGTCGGGATCCATCCAAGCAGTAATTTCCTGCCATCGTCGGGGTGGTGTTGCCAGTCTGAGACATCATAGACAGTTAAATTGCCACGCCCGGGATTTCAGCGACTATAATGCATAAGGTATCTGCGGCTGTAGGTTATTGCCGCATACCCTGGTATTTTCTACATCAATCACAATTATCCGTTGCGCAGTCGTCGCCTGGTTCAGGTATCGGGATGCTGTCGCCGAGCGGTTGTTTCTGGAAGGGTTAACCGGTTCTGTGTATGGCTCAGAATAACGATCTGGTATGGAATTTGGAAGCGTTCAAGCAACGCCAGCGCGCACAGGATTTTGTGCTGGGGTTCGAAAACAGGATATCCGTCTATTCCGGTTCCGTCAGCCAATTGTACACAAACTACAATATCTTCTTTCCCAAGGAAGAAAATCGCAAGTTGGTTATACTTCCCAACCCCTATGCCCAACACGATAATTTCAATGGCATTCCTGAGTCCGCTGTGACGCCCACTGGCCTGTGCATCGTGCCCGGTGAATCCGATACGCCCGAGGGCGGTAAGCTGTTCTTGATTATTCCATTCCGCAGTGGCAACACCCGGTTTCGGCGAGTGCCCTTGCAGGTGGGGCTAAGAGTCATCAACCAACAGCGACCCGGCAACAAGCCCCTGCTGCCAGTGCTGGTGAAAGGCGACTTGCGGGAACTGGATGCGCGTACGCCTTGCCTGCACCTGCACGCCTTGCAGCTTGCGGGGCTGGATCAGTTGTCGCAATTGGAACTGAATGATATCCGCCGCGTGATTGTGGATCGTCTGGCGGAACTCTCCTGAGATAGCGGCCCTGAGATAGCTGCTTGGAAAGAATCTGAAATTGACACCGATGGGGTTCGCGCCCGCATCGGTGTCTAATGCCACTACTGGAGCTTGAAAGCCACCGGCAGGGTAAAGAGGAAGGTATCGCCTTTTACGTCATCCGGCATTGGCGGGAAGGGAGCCGCGTCTTCCACGGCGCGAAGCGCCTCTTTATTGAGCACGTCATGTTCCGCTTCCTCGGCAAGTTCCACGCTTAAGAGATCGCCTCGGCGGTCAAGGGTGATGTCGAGGCGGACGTTGCCTTCCCATTCCCGTCTCAGCGCGCGTGCCGGATAACTCAGCTCACGTTGCGCCCAGCTTTTGACCTTGCCGATATACAACTGCCGACTGAGCAGGCTGGCAGCGGTAAAGGCTTCTTCATCCTCATCTTCGAAAATATCAGCCTTGGGCGCTGGTTTGGGTTTGGCCGTGGCGACTTTTTTCGGCTTGTCAGGCGCACTGACTTTCGGTGCCGGCTTGGGTGCAACGGGTGGCGGTATCGCGGCCAGCGTGGGCGCCTCCAATTTAGGCGCTTCTATTAAATCCTTGGGGGGTGGAGTATTGACGGCGACAGTTCGGGACTGCTCGCGCTCCGCGACTTTTTCCTGCTTGCTGGCCGCTATGGCGCTTTCGATGGTGGCGATGCGGGCGTCGGTCGGTCGGGTCGATTGATAGCGGGCGAGGAGATCAGATGGGACTTCGCCATTGCCCAGCAAATTGCTTCTGAAACCGGATGACAAAGGCACAGATCCGATCCAGGTACGCAGCAGAAGATCAAAAAAGGTTCTGTCTTCGATTTTGCCCAGAGTGGTGCCGTTCAAACTGACGGTTACGCCGTCATTCATCGAGCGGTCAACGGTCAGAATATCACCAGCGATCAGCTTGATGCGAAGCATGTTGCTGAAGTCAGCCATCTTCTGGGCATTCTTTTGCAGGTCTTCACGACTGCTATTGATGGCCATGCCTTCGATCCACATGCGCTTGAAGCGGCGCGATGACAAGTCTTCCGCCAATACGCGCACCTGAATACGCTTGTTTTCATCAGCACTGAGGATTTGGCTGGCGCTGGCACTGGGGGAGTCGACGTAGAGTCCGGCAATAAATTGCTCGTCTCCCAACTCTGTATGTACGGCAACACCATTTAATAACGGAGCGGCTGATGCTTGCCAACTGGCAAGGGCAAGCGTTACCGCCGCGGCGAGAAGTGTGGCGAAGCGGGTGGAGGTAAGCATAGATGTCCCCATCGTTGTTCTGGTAGTGGCCTTTGGCCTGGTGGTGTCGGGTGCCATACGCATCCGACTTTATAGTGTTTCCCTTGTGGTATGGCGGCGCGGGATTCGTCAGGTCTCTTTAACTCTCTTCAGAAACTCTCTTCAGATCCCTTCCGCCACGCATCGACCAGCCGGGTAGGTAGTGACAGACTGATCGATACTGTAATACTAGCCTGTATTTGGCGATTTTGGGAGTCCAAAGCGCAACCGGGCCGAAACCAGGCGGAGATTCAGGGTAATTTTGAAAATCTTGACCCCGCGCATGGAGCCCCGCACCGCTGGTCGCTATAATTGCAACTGCATCTAACCAACAATAATAAGGATGAAGTTATGGAGATCCGCCCCCTGCGCCAGTTCCCCAGGGAATCCCTGGATGCTCTGGTCGCCGCCATTCCGTTTTACCGTGCCGTCAAACAACAGGATCAGTGGCAGTATGATCTGCTGATGAGTTACTCGCGAGTTATCGAATACAGCCCCGGTGAGGTGTTGCTGGAGAAAGGCGCAACGGATAACTGGCTCTATTTCCTGTTGAAGGGGCAATTGGTGGTTACCGTGGGCGATGACCAGCAGGGAGAAAAACAGGTTAATTACATCACGCCGGGAGAAGTTTTCGGCGATCTGGCCGTTCTGCTCAATCATGAGCGCACGGCCACGGTGGTCGCCGATCACAATTGCAAGAAGGTCATGGTGTTTGGTACTGACTTTCGCGTGTTTGGAGAACTGCGGGAAGTTCATCAGATCTCGCTGAAAACAAAGCTACTCTACTATGGAAACATGGTGCACAACCTGCGTTGGAAGCTGGAAGTTTACCGTGTGAGCTATCCCGATCACCTGTTCGCCTCGGAACACCGCAAGATAAAACTCTACACGGGACCCAAGGGAACAATGGAAGAATTGATCAGTCTCGACGAACAGGCCCGACAGTTGGCAAAGTTGCTGGTGGACTGGAACCTGGAATTCGATCGCCTGGCGTCGTCACCGCGCGAGTCCCTGGACGGCGAATCTCTCGCGGCGTTGGAGTAGCCTTCTACCTTTGCTATCGACGAATAAACTAGGCTGCCCTGCCGAGCAGCCACTGTAGATGCGCTCTTTAACCTGCCTTGCGCTTGCCTTTGGTTTTTCGTGTCTTTGCCTTTGATGCCGCCTTGAGCTTTTTATCGTAGGCCAGGCTCTGCTTGGCGATCAACTTGGCCTGTTCTGCCGCGCGCTTATTATCCGCCTTGAAATCGCGATGGGCATTTTGTGCCTCCGCGGTTTCCAGGCGGATGGCCTGAACAAGGCCGCGGGCGTCGGCAAGAGCCTGCCGGGCCGCGTCCAGCTGACGCTGTTGAGCCGGTGTTTTCTTTTTGCCGCGCACTACCGCCAATTTGTCGCGTGCGCCACGCTCCTTGTTACGTGCGGCCTCCAGACTGCGGCGCAGTTTGCTTACCAGGGTTTCCGATTTCTTTACGCGATCTTCCCGTGCCTTGATCAGACGCGCCTTGAGTTGCTCGAGTTCTTTCTCCAAGGCTTGTACGGAATCCATATTTTTGGTTTTGCGAGCTGCCATATCAGTGTCCTATTGCAAAAATGGGTTAGAAACACGCGCTGTATACCACAGGATATCGCCAGCGGACAAATTGGAAGGCCATTTTTGGCGTTGTATTTGATGGCACTACTGTATATAGTTCCAGTAATCAAAACTGGCTGTCAGCGGATGCGCAAGATACTTCACATAGATGCCGACTGCTTCTTCGCCGCGGTGGAGATGCGGGAGAATCCTGCCCTGTCGGCGGGACCTCTGGCGGTGGGCGGTGATCCCGGTCGGCGAGGTGTCATTGCCACCTGCAATTACGAAGCGCGGCGCTTCGGTGTGCATTCCGCCATGCCCTCTGCGCACGCCATGCGCCAATGCCCTCATTTAACCATTTTGAAGCCGAATTTCTCGCTCTATCGCCAGGTTTCGGAGCAAATGCAGGCCATTTTTGCGGACTATACCGATCTGGTGGAACCCCTGTCCCTGGATGAAGCCTTTCTGGATTTGAGCGATGCAACCGCCTGCCAGGGCAGTGCAACACTCATTGCGCGGGAAATCCGTCAGCGCGTCTCATCGGAATTGGGTATTACCGTATCGGCGGGGGCGGCACCGGTAAAGTTCCTTGCCAAGATTGCCAGCGAATGGCGAAAACCCAATGGTTTCTTCGCCATTCCACCCGAACAGGTGGCTCTGTTTGTATCGGACCTGCCGGTAAAATCCCTGCCGGGGGTGGGCAAGGTGACGGAGACCAGGCTCAATCGCCACGGCCTCTACACTTGTGCCGATATTCAGGCCTGGGGGCTGGACAAACTGGTTCACCACTTCGGCAGCTTTGGTGACAAGCTTCATCGTATGGCCCAGGGCCTGGACGAGCGCCCGGTGATTGCCAGCCGGATCCGCAAATCCATCAGTGTGGAGCGTACCTATGCCGAGGACTTGAGTGCCGCCGGCGAGCTGGAAGATGCTGTGCTGGAGTTGTTGCAGGATCTGGATGGGCGTTTCGCGCGCATCAGCAGCGAATATTCGCCGAGCAAGCAGTTCGTCAAGATCAAATTTGACGATTTCAGCCAGA
>CAZEWY010000056.1:0-16968 GCA_964515945.1 uncultured Cellvibrionaceae bacterium | reverse complement strand
TCCTGATTGAGGCCACAATGTTCAAGGCCATGGGTCCAGGACTCCCAAGGTGCCAGCAGCGTCCGTTCAAGTGCCGCCGCTTCACCGTCTGCCGTCGAACGCCCACGTCCCCACAGGGAGCCCGTAGGCTGTCCGGCTTCGTTAACGGCATCGCCGTCGATTATCTGATTCCAGGTTCCGGCCTTGACGCGCCCGGCAAGAAGCTGGTTGAACAGCCAGGAGCGCGCCGCGGACATTACCATGCCGCGCAGGTTGCGCGCCTTGATGCGCTTGCCCTCTTCCAACCACTCGGCGGCCAGGACCAGATTGTTGCCATCGCGGCCAAAGCGCTGTTCGCCGAAATAGTTGGGAACGCCCTGTTCGGCGATTGTCTTCAGACGCTGGGGCAAGTCTGCCCCAGCCTGAAACTCGGCCAGACGAATCACGAAGCGGTTGCTGGCGTGCTCGCCGCGACGCAGTTTCTGCTGATGGCGGCTGACCGCCAGCAGATCCATGTCGGCGCCGGTTTCCCCGGCAAGCTCGCGCCAATCCGGCTCGGGTCCCTTGGGCAAATAGACGCTGAACCACTGGGTGGTTTCCGCCCAGCGATCCTTCAAGCCACCGAAGCCGACATCGCGCTTGTCGACGCCGGCGAAGCACGCAATCTGGCCAGCCAGCCACTGGGTATTCTCCCCCCGCTTGCGGATATGCAGAAAAACATGCTCGCCGCTGCCCGAGGGTTCGAAGCCAAGATTCTCGTCCACCCGAAAATCCTGCACGGTTTGACGGAGAACGGCGGTCGCAGTGGGTGTGCCCAAGGCATGGGGAAAATCCAACGAATACGACATAGGCACCTAACTATCCAGCAGCTTGCGGCTTGAGGCTTGCCGCTTCAACCAACACTGTCGCCAAGGCCGTAATCCCCTCTTCCCGGCCATTGAAGCCTAATTTTTCCGTGGTGGTGGCCTTGATATTGATATCCGTGACAGCACATTCTAGATCACTGGCAATGGTAGTACGCATGGCGTCGATGTGCCGTGCCATGCGGGGGGCCTGTGCGATGATGGTCATGTCGGCGTTGCCCAGCCGCCACCCCTGAGCCTTCACCTTGCTGTATACCATGCGCAGCAATGCGCGGCTGTCGGCGTTCTTGTACTGGGCGTCCGTATCGGGGAAATGCTGGCCGATATCACCCAGCCCCGCCGCGCCCAATAAGGCATCGCAAAGCGCGTGCAACAGGACATCGCCGTCCGAATGAGCGATCAGGCCTTTGTTGTGGGGAATCACCACGCCGCCCATGACGATCTTGTCGCCGGGACCGAAGGCGTGTACGTCCACGCCCTGACCTATTCGCATCTTCATTTTTCCTGCTCCTCCGCCTGCTGTCGCAGAATCATTTCCGCCAGAGGCAGATCTTCGGGATGGGTTACCTTGATATTGTCGCGTCGGTCTTCAACCACCCGCGGCTGTACGCCCTGGCGCTCCATGGCGGAAGCTTCATCCGTCACCGGGAAGCCTTGTTCGCGCGCAGCCAACAGTGCCTGACGAAGCTGTCCCAGACGAAACATCTGGGGGGTATGGGCCTGCCACAATGAACGTCTGTCGAGGGTCGACTGAATAGCCCCCGCCTCCACGTGTTTCACGGTGTCCGCAACCGGTTTGGCAAGAATACCGCCGCTGCTATTCCACTGCTCGATCTGCTGTCGCAGCCGGGTGATCATGTCGGGCCGCACACAGGGACGGGCCGCGTCGTGCACCAGTATCCAATGGTCGGAATCGACATTCATGGCGTGCAGGTAATTCAACGCATTGAGCACCGAATCCGCCCGCTCCTCTCCGCCGTCAACCGTATGTATCCCGCCCCTGTCGGAAAAACCTTGATCCGGCCAGTAAGCGTCTTCCTTGCTCACAGCCACAACCACCCCCGCCAACCGGGGCAGGGACAGCATTTTTTCAAGGGTGATCTGCAGGATGGTTTTATCGCCGAGCAAAAGGTATTGCTTGGGCCTGTCGCCGGCCATGCGCGCGCCGACACCGGCCGCGGGTACAACAACCCATACCGGCGATAATTGATCAGCCAATAACTGGTCCGACGATTCCGGCTGGTTTTCGTTGTGGTTGTTCAAGAAAATTTATTCCTGTTCGGAGGGAGGCCCCTCCAGAACCATGTAAAAGGTTTCACCTTTCTTGATCATGCCGAGATCTGTTCTTGCGCGCTCTTCAATGGCCGCGGACCCGTTTCTGAGTGCCTTGACTTCGGCCGCGAGAATACGATTGCGCTCTTGCAATCGTTGGTTCTCCGCCTGCTGGGTGTCAATTTTTTGCTGCAGCCGTGCCATATGGGCGAGACTGCCATCGCTTATCCACAGGCGGTACTGCAAGCCGATCAACATCAGCGTCAGAATCAAGACCAACCATTTCATGGCGAATGTGCACTCTGTATTAAAATTGGCCGCCTCAGATTACCACAGCTTAAAATTCAAACAAATTCAGATGGCATTTAAGGCGGTTTCGTTCGCCGGTCCGCTTCGGGGTGAGGCTTCCCAAGACACGCCGTGAACCCATCCCTGGGGGCTCTGCGCCCGCATCCTGCGGGCGACGGTCTTGGAAAGCCTCACCCCAAACCGGCCCTCAGATCGTTCTGGATCCTAAGCCTTATGAATCCTAGTAAGTACCTTCAATGGGCTTCGAATCAAGCCTTAAATTCGGCGCGGCCTCGATAAACCGCTTTCGCGCCCAGTTCCGCCTCAATGCGCAGCAGACGGTTGTATTTTGCCACGCGGTCCGAACGCGACAGTGAACCTGTCTTGATTTGGCCCGCGGCCGTGGCAACGGCAAGATCGGCGATAAAGGTGTCTTCGGTTTCGCCGGAGCGGTGGGAGATCACAGCAGTATAACCGGCGTCCTTCGCCATTTTAATGGCGTCCAGAGTCTCGGTCAGGGTGCCTATCTGGTTGAACTTGATCAGAATGGAATTGGCGATTTTCTTGTCGATACCTTCGCGCAATATCTTGGTGTTGGTGACGAACAAGTCATCGCCCACCAACTGGATTTTATCGCCGATTTTTTTGGTGAGGCCATCCCAGCCGTCCCAATCACTTTCATCCATGCCGTCTTCGATGGACAGGATCGGGTATTTACGTGCGAGTTCGGCCAGGTAATCGGCAAACTCAGTGGCGGAAAATTTCTTGCCTTCACCGGCCATGTCGTAAACGCCGTCCTTATAGAATTCGGAGGCGGCACAGTCCAGGGCCAGAGTCACGTCCTTGCCAAGCTCGTAGCCCGCGTTAGCGACGGCTTCGGCAATGGCTTCCAGGGCCGCTTCATTTGACGGGAGATTGGGAGCGAAACCACCTTCATCACCCACCGCAGTGTTCAGACCACGGCCGGCCAGTACCTTTTTCAGGGAATGAAAAACTTCCGCGCCCACACGCAGGGCTTCGCGGAAATTCGGCGCCGCCACGGGCTGAACCATGAACTCCTGTATGTCGACATTGTTGTCGGCATGCTCGCCGCCGTTGACAATGTTCATCATGGGTACGGGCATGGAATATTGTCCAACGGTGCCATTGATTTCGGCAATGTGCTGGTACAAAGGAATTTTCTTGTCGATGGCCGACGCCTTGGCCGCGGCCAGGGACACGGCCAATATGGCGTTGGCACCGAGCTTTGACTTGTTTTCGGTACCGTCCGCTTCCAGCATTATCTGATCCAGATCCCGCTGAGCCGATGCATCTTTGCCAACCAGCAATGGTTTGATAATAGTATTGATATTGTCGACGGCCTTGAGCACACCTTTTCCGAGATAACGGCTCTTGTCGCCATCGCGCAATTCCAGCGCTTCCCGTGAACCGGTTGAAGCACCGGAGGGCGCGCAGGCGCTGCCCACGGCGCCGGAGGCCAGCACCACTTCTGCCATAACCGTAGGGTTACCGCGGGAGTCCATGACTTCAAAACCCAATACGTTAACAATCTCGTTCATAGGAATTCTCTCTCTTTAGTTCGTTTAAATCGCAAAGCACTGGCGACTTTTCTCGCTCAGTCTTCAATTAAGGGTACAAATGCTGATGCTGACGGATCAGTCGATATCGAGTGCGGGAAAACTCTTTACCAGATCGTCTATTGCTTTCATCTCGGCCAGAAATGGCTCGAGTTTATCGAGGGGCAGCGCGCTGGGACCATCGCACTTGGCCTGATCGGGGTCCGGATGCGCCTCCAGAAACAGCCCTCCCAGACCCACAGCCATGCCGGCCCGCCCCAGTTCAGCCACCTGATGACGGCGACCGCCGGAAGCCGCACCCATGGGATCGCGGCATTGCAGGGAATGTGTGACATCAAAAATAATGGGCAGACCACCGCTGACTTTTTGCATGGTGTGGAAGCCGAGCATATCCACCACCAGATTGTCGTAACCCAAAGTTGTGCCGCGTTCGCACAACAGAATCTGGTCATTGCCGCACTCACGGAATTTTTCCACGATGTTCTGCATTTGCCCCGGGCTCAAAAACTGGGGCTTCTTGATATTCACCACGGCACCTGTCCGCGCCATTGCCTGCACCAGATCCGTCTGCCGCGCCAGAAAAGCGGGAAGCTGAATCACATCGCAGACTTCCGCCACGGGTGCTGCCTGATAGGGTTCATGCACGTCGGTGATAACGGGCACGCCGAAGGCTTCCTTGACGGCGGCAAAAATGGCCAGTCCCTCGTCCATGCCAGGCCCCCGATAGGAGTGAATGGATGAGCGATTGGCCTTGTCAAAGGAGGCTTTGAACACGTAGGGAATGTTCAGTTTCTGCGTGACCTTTACATAATGCTCGGCCACACGCAGCGCCATGTCCCGGGATTCCAACACGTTCATGCCGCCGAACAGCACGAAGGGCTTGTCATTGGCGACGGGAATCGATCCAATTTGTATGGTTTGCTGTTGCACTCGTCTCTCCTTATGGGACATCTCGCGAGATACCACCATCGGTCCAGTTAATGGTGTCGGTTAATGCTTTTCGCCCTTGTGCTTGACCGTTGCTTCGATGTAGCTGGTAAACAGAGGGTGCCCGTCCCGCGGCGTCGAGGTGAATTCCGGATGGAACTGGCAGGCCACAAACCAGGGGTGATCCGGTAGTTCGACCACCTCCACCAGGGTATCGTCGGCGGACCAGCCGCCAATGCTCAAGCCGTTCTGGCGGAGCTGATCGAGATAGTTGTTGTTGACCTCGTAGCGGTGGCGATGGCGCTCGACAATCACGTCCTGCCCATAAATTTCATGGACCCGGGCATTTTTTTCGAGCCGGCATTCCTGGGCACCGAGGCGCATGGTGCCGCCGAGGTCTGTGTTTTCATCACGCTGCTCCACATCGCCTTCGGCATTGATCCACTCGGTGATCAAACCCACCACCGGGTGCGGTGTTTTTTTGTTGAATTCGGTACTGTTGGCTCCTTGCAGGCCCACCACATTGCGCGCAAATTCGATGACCGCAGTTTGCATGCCGAGGCAGATACCCAGATAGGGAATCTTGTTCTCGCGGGCGTAGCGGACCGACATCAATTTCCCTTCCAGACCGCGCTCACCAAAACCGCCGGGGACCAGAATGGCATCGGCATCCTTCAGTATCGCCACGCCCTGCTCTTCCACATCTTCCGCATTGACGGCCTTGATTCTGACGCGGGTGCGGGTATGAATGCCGGCGTGCTGCAGGGATTCATTGAGGGATTTATAGGCATCCGGCAGGTCCATATATTTGCCCACCATGGCCACGGTCACTTCGTGCACGGGATTCGTTTCGCCGTCGATGACCGCATCCCATTCGCTCAGATCGGCCTCGGGCGCATCCAGAATATTGAAGCGCTCCAGCATGATCTGATCGAGATTGTATTCTTTCAGCAATCGCGGAATGGCATAGATGGTCTTGGCATCGGCCAGCGGCACGACCGCCCGCTCCTCGACGTTGGTAAAGAGCGCGATTTTGCGACGGGAATCATCGTCAATAGTCTTTTCCGAACGGCACAGCAACACATCCGGCTGCAGGCCGATAGAGCGCAGCTCCTTGACCGAGTGCTGGGTCGGTTTGGTTTTCACCTCGCCCGCCGTGGCGATATAGGGCACCAGGGTCAGGTGCATCAAGGCAGCACGCTGATTGCCGAGCTCCACCTTCATTTGGCGCACGGCTTCGAGGAACGGCTGGGATTCAATATCGCCGACAGTGCCCCCGATTTCTACCAGGGCAATATCATAGTCCTTGCCGCCTTCGTGAATGCGGCGCTTGATTTCATCGGTAATATGCGGAATCACCTGTACTGTGCCGCCCAGATAGTCACCGCGACGCTCCTTGCGCAGCACGGTTTCATAGACGCGACCACTGGTGAAGTTGTTGCGGCGGGTCATGCGGGTGCGCACGAATCTTTCATAGTGGCCCAGGTCCAGATCCGTCTCGGCACCGTCGTCGGTCACGAAGACTTCGCCATGCTGGAAGGGGCTCATGGTGCCCGGATCCACGTTGATATAAGGGTCCAGCTTGAGAATGGTGACCTTCAAGCCCCTGGCTTCGAGAATGGCAGCCAAAGATGCCGAGGCAATACCCTTGCCCAATGACGATACGACACCGCCCGTAACGAATATAAATCGCGTCATGTAATGCCTTGATGTAAGGAGCTATTTCCACGTAAATCTTTACGTGAACTTGCGTGAAAGTGACAGCTTATCGTGGGCGAGTGGTCACCAATTGACCGGCGTACCTTTGCCCCAGAGATGGGACGCCAGATTACCAGAAATGGGGGGGAGAAGCTAGAAGAGCGTAGGGAAAAGGGAAAAGGGAAAAGGGAAAAGTGGATTTGTGCCAGCTGGCTCAATGGGGACTTTGCTTTGCGTAGGTGCCCCTCATGCTGGTGCTTAGCCTATGCAGGCGCTTGAAGTTCTTTTCCCTTTTCCCTTTTCCCTTTTCCCTTTTCCCTTTTCCCCAGCTTTCTACCTATAGCCCCAAACTATCCTCCAGGCCGGTGCCTCGTCTGTATAGAAGTCGTGGCAAACCCACAGATCCCCCACAGCGGCCAATTGGTCGCCGGCGTAGATCAGCGGAATGCGGTCGCGCAGCCAGGGCTCCAGGCGGTATTCCTGTAGAAGCTTTTTCAGCGTCTGGGAGTGAGCGCGGCTGTAAGGCCGACAGCGTTCGCCGCCCTGGCGGAAGCCTATGCGGTATTGCCTGTCGGCCCGTAAACCGATGCTGCCTTTGATGGCGCTGAGGCGGCCGTTATCGGGCAGGGTGAGTGGCTGGGCCGGGTCCCAGGGCACATTCTGTTGCTGCGAGGTTGCCATCAGGCGGGGCAGCAGGTAGAGACGCCCGTTAAAACGGCGTAATTCACATTCCCCAAAGGCAAGCTGTGGCCCGGCATCTTCAGCGGCCTCAAAAAACTGCTCGACCTCCTCCAGATGCACTTGCTGAGGAGCGCTGAATCCACAGGTTTGAATCCAATGGCGTAAGAATGCCTTGCGACGCACTTCAGACAATTCCGCCAGATAGCTCAACGCCACACTCTGCCCCAATCTCTCCTGACGCCGATCAGCGGCATTCAAATCCCCCCCCACGTATTCCCGCAGCAAACACTCGTTGTCCCGCGCGAGTCTAGCTGTTTCGGCCCAGCGCCGGGCAAAATCCGGCCAGCGTTTCTCCAGTAATGGCAGTACTTCATGCCGCAGATAATTGCGGTCAAAGTCCACCTGCTGGTTGCTCTCGTCCTCTATCCATTGCAAATCTTTCGATTGTGCGTAAGCACGCAACTCTGCCCGCGAATGCTCCAGCAGCGGTCGCGCCGCGAGCCCCGAGCCCAAAGGACGCACCCTCGCCATGGCACCTAGCCCCCGCAGGCCCGTACCACGCAGCAGGCGCAACAGCAGGGTTTCCGCCTGATCATCCCGATGGTGAGCGAGCAACAACATATCGCCCGGCTCGATATGGCGCTCAAAGACGACATAGCGCGCCTCCCGTGCCGCCATTTCCAGACCGCGCCCGGCTCCAACGACCTCAACGGTTTCGCAGACAAAGGGAAAACCATGGGAAGCCGCAAGAGTTTCGCAATGGGTCTGCCATTGATCGGCGTGGGGAGAAAGTTGGTGGTTAATATGCAGGACTTGCACGGGTAGCCGGGGTCGCAAGCCGGCCAGCAGGTGCAACAAGACGCAGGAATCCAGCCCGCCGCTCAGGGCAACCCACAGACGTCGGACGTCCGGGTGATCATTCAACAGGCTAATAAGGCTCTTATCCAGGCTGCTCATCGATATAGTGGCTCTTGTTCGAATGGCCAATTCACGCCGACACCAGTAAAGTATTGTTAGAAATGAATGGCACTTACTTAGAATCCAGCACACGCTGAGGCCCGCTTTGGGGAAGGGCTTTCCAAGACCGTCACCCGCAGGGATGCGGGTGCAGAGCCCCCATGGATGGGTTTACGGCGTGTCTTGGAAAGCCCTTCCCCAAAGTGGGCCGACGAACGAAACCACATAGGTAAGCATCATTCCCTGTCAGAAAAAAACCATTGTAGTTGGACCGCGCTCGCGACACCAATACCGCTGCCCAGAGGACCCTAATGAAGAGATCTGACGACAAACCGGATGCCACCGCCAACAAGAGCACCCTGCCCTATGGCACCTGGCCATCAAGCCTGACGGCGGAGGATGTAGCGGCCCAGAGCCGGCGCCTGACGGAACCTCAACTGTGTGGCGGGAAAATCTTTTGGCTGGAGACCCGACCTTCCGAGCAGGGCCGGGTACAAGTAGTGGTGCGTGAAACCGATGGTGCTCTGCATGACCTCTTGCCATCCGGTTTTTCCGCACGCTCCCGGGTGCATGAATACGGCGGTGGCAGCTATTTGGCGACAGAAGATAGTCTTTATTTTGTCAACGACAGTGATCAGCAAGTATACAGCTTGGCGCTGTCGCAAAAGCCGCAGGGTGGCACGCCTCTGGCGCTGACACCGGCGAGCGAACAAGGCTATGCCGACCTGAACCTGGATCTTGCTCGCCAGCGCCTCTTTGCGGTGTGTGAGGATCACCGCGGGAGAGAAGTGACCAATTACCTTGTGGCCATACCGCTCGATGGCAGTCAGAAAGTGCAGCGGATAGCCGAGGGCAGCGACTTCTATTCGAACCCGCGCCTGTCCCCCGATGGCACCCGCTTGAGCTGGCTTAGCTGGAACCATCCGAATATGCCCTGGGATGCAAGCCAACTCTGGGTGGCAGATCTAGGCGCGGATGGCTCGCCACAAATGGCTAAATGCGTAGCCGGCGCTATGGGCAATGAGAGTATTTTTCAGCCCATATGGTCGCCGGACGGACTTCTCTACTTTGTTTCGGACAGGGACAACTGGTGGAATATCTATCGCATTCCGGCCTTCTCTTTGGCAAATGAAAACCCTGAGGCAGAAAGAGCCACCGACTTAGAGGCCGAGTTTGCCACTCCCCAGTGGACCTTCAATATGTCGACCTACGGCTTTCTCAATGCGGATCGAATGCTGGCGACCTACACCCGGAACGGACGCTGGTATCTGGCCACGATCGACCCGAAGCAGCGTCAAGTCGATCCCGTGGTATGCGAATTGGATCAGTTTTCCGCCATTCATTGTCAGGACAATATCGGTGTCTTTGTCGGCGCCGCCCCCACCCAAGCCAGCGATGTTTATCAATACTGTAGCAAGGGACGCGACAACGAAATACTGCCAATAACCCGATCCCGGGCACTTCTCGATCCCGCTGATATTTCTGTACCACGTGATATCAGCTTCGATACCAGCGGCGCCGACACCAGCAATAAAACCAGGGCTTATGCCTTCTTTTACCCGCCGACCCATAAAAGCGTCACGGGTCCTGACGACGGTAAGCCACCGGTCATCGTCATTTGCCACGGCGGCCCCACCGGTGCCACGGATACCAGCCTCAATCTGAAAATCCAGTACTGGACCAATCGGGGTTTTGCCGTGCTGGATGTCAATTATCGTGGCAGCACCGGCTTTGGCCGGGAATATCGCCAGGCGCTCTATAAACATTGGGGCCTGCGGGATGTTGACGATGTCTGCGCGGCGGTCAATTACGTCACCGAGCAGGGTTGGGTGCATGGCCACCAACGGATTATCAAGGGCAGCAGTGCTGGCGGCTATACGGTGCTCGCGGCGCTGACCTTCAGGGACGTGTTTGATGCAGGCGTCAGCCTGTACGGCGTCGCCGATCTGGAGCTTCTTGCCCGGGATACCCACAAATTTGAAGCGCACTATCTCGACAGCCTTGTGGGCCCCTACCCTGCTGAAAAAGCCCGCTACCGCAGCTTGTCGCCCATTCATTACGTGGACCGGCTCAACTGCCCGCTGCTGGTTTTCCAGGGCTTGAAAGACAAGGTTGTGCCACCCAATCAAGCCGAAACCATTGTCGAGGCCGTTGCGGCGCAGAAAGTGCCGGTGGCCTATGTGACCTATGAGAACGAGGGCCACGGCTTTCGCCAGGCGGAAAATATCGCGCGCATGCTGGCCGCGGAACAGTACTTTTACAAGCGCATTTTTACACTGGGCGACACGCCCGATAAGGCCATAATCGACATCAAAAATCTGGACAATTCCCAATGAGCCGCTGGCGACCACCGCAACCGAAAAGTTCGGCCTATATCACGCCGGAAGGTGCTCAGGCACTCACGGCGGAGCTGAAACATCTGTGGAAAGTCGAGCGGCCGCAAGTGACCAATGCCGTCCACGAAGCGGCAAAGAATGGTGACCGCTCCGAGAACGGCGACTACATCTACGGCAAAAAACGCCTGCGGGAAATCGACCGGCGCGTTCGCTATTTAAGCAAGCGCCTGGATGAACTGCAGATCATAGAACGCATCCCCGACAACACCGACAAGATTTATTTCGGTGCCTGGGTAACCCTGGAAAAAGAAGACGGCAGCGAAGTCATTTACCGTATTGTTGGTCCCGACGAATTCAATGTACGCGAAGGCAAAATCAGCATGGACTCGCCCCTGGCGCGCGCATTACTGGGCAAGCAGGTGGATGATGAAGTCACGGTGCAAACGGCGGAAGCCGAAATGCATTATTACATCAGCGCCATTGATTACCAGGCATCCCCGCGTAGCCCATAACTCTGCGAGCGCAGTAGCCCGACATCATGGATTGCCGGCCATGTCGGGTTACGCTCCTTCGCGGCTAACCCGACCCACGGCGTCGCAGACGTAGGCGATATTTTGTTCATTCAGACCGGCAATACTGGCGCGGCTGGAACCCACGAGATAAACGCTGAATTCCTGTTGCAGGCGTGCCACTTGAGTTTCACTCAGGCCAAGATAGGAGAACATGCCGTGCTGCCGCTCGATAAAATCGAAACGGCCGTCGGCACCACGCTGATTCATCTCCTGGACAAACTGACTGCGCAGTCCCTGAATGCGCTCGCGCATTTCCTTGAGTTCAGTCAGCCACAGATTTTTCAGCTCGGGGTCCGACAGGACCTCCGCCACCAGTAAGGCACCGTGCGCTGGCGGCATGGAATAGATGCCGCGCACCAGGCTGAGAATGTGACTTTTGCTGGCCGCGGCACTGTCACTGTTGCGAGCAACGACACCCACTACACCGACACGTTCGCGATAGAGACCAAAGTTCTTGGAGCAAGAAGCGGCGACTATGACTTCCGGCAGGGTTTCCGCCAGCAGCCGCAGCCCGTAGGCATCTGCCGCCAGATCTTCACCGAACCCCTGATAGGCCATGTCCACGAAAGGCGTAAATCCTTTCTCCTGGGCCAGTTGCGCGACCGCCTGCCATTGCTCCCGATTAAGATCCGCGCCCGTGGGGTTGTGACAACAGGCGTGGAGCAGGACGAGATCGCCCTTCCCGACCTGCGCCAGGGTAGCCATCATTTCATCGAATTTCACGCCGCCCGTGGTCGGATCAAAATAGGGATAGACGGCGATATCGAGGCAACTGCTTCCCAGAAGTGGAATATGATTGCCCCAGGTAGGATCGCTCACCCAGATGCGGGCATTGGGATTCACCACTTTGACCAGCTCCGCCGCCGCCCGCAAGGCGCCGCAACCACCGGGAGTCTGTACCAGGGCCAGGCGCTGGTCGCGCAGCACGCCGTGGTTCTCGCCAAACAGCAGTGCCGCCATATGCGCATTGAACTCGGGATGCCCGGCCGGTGCCACATAGGCCTTGGTGTGTTCCTTGCGCAGCAGGCGTTCTTCCGCCTGTTTGATACTCGCGAGAACCGGCGTCTGTCCCGCTTCATTTTTATAGATCCCCACGCCCAAATCCACTTTATGTGGATTACTATCCTGCTGATACAGCGCCATAAGTCCGAGGATGGGGTCAGCAGGCAGCGGTGCGAGAGGTTCAAACATGGAGATTACCTTTTTTAAATCTTTTAGAGGGTCTTTGTGCAGTAAGCAGAGCGTGTAGTCAAATTGAGGATGACCAAATGGATTCTATTGTTTTTCTTGCAGCTTGTCGCTTGCAGCTTTCAGCTCTCCCAACACTTCTTCTATGGATTTATTATCACATTCTATAGTGAGATCGGCATAGTGTTCGTACAAAGGCTGGCGCTCAGCATAGACGTCGGCGAGGCTTTGACCGTCGGCAGCGGCTATGCCGCGGCTATCGAGATTGTGCACGCGCCTCTGAACGCTGGTCAGGGGCAATCTCAAATAAAAGCATGGCCCCCCTTGTTTCAAACGGGACATGGCGTTTTCGCTGTAGACCGCGCTGCCACCGGTCGCAATAACGGAGTTGGATACCTGCATGCTACAGAGCACCGTCTCCTCCATTTTTCGCAATGCCATGTAGCCCTGCCCGTCCAGAATGTCCTGCAGCGTCTTGCCGGCCTGTTCCTGAATCAACAAATCCGTGTCCACAAAACCCTTGGCCAATTCTTTGGCAAGCAGCACCCCCAAAGTACTTTTCCCCGCCCCCGGCATACCAATCAAAACAATATTTGAAGCCATAGCTATTTATTCTCTCGCCCTTAATTAAGCCTATAGCTTAAACTCCATCCACTCCCCCCATACACAAATACTTGATTTCCAAATAATCATCCAAGCCGAAAACCGATCCCTCGCGGCCCGCGCCGGATTCCTTGATGCCACCAAAAGGGGCCATTGGATTTGATATCATGCCCTGATTGATGCCGACCATGCCGTATTCCAGCCTCTCGGCCACGCGCCAGGCTCGCCCGATGTCGCGGGAATAGAAGTAGGATGCCAGACCAAACTCGGTGTCGTTGGCCATGGCGACGGCTTCCTCTTCCGATGTGAATTTGAATAGGGGAGCAATGGGGCCAAAAATTTCTTCCCTGAAAAGGCGCATGTCTTTGTGGCAATGGGTCAGGACCGTCGGCTCGTAAAAATTAGAGCCCTTGTCGGATACCCGGGCACCGGTAAGAACTTCAGCGCCTTTTTCCACAGCATCTTCTACAAATCCCTGCACCTTGCGGCAGGCCTTGTCGTGAATCAATGGGCCGAGATTGACACCTTCGTCGGCGCCATTACCCAGCGTGAAGCCGGTTTTTACCGCAGCAGTGAGCTTGTCCGCAAAGGCATCGTAGACAGTGTCCTGCACCAAAAAGCGGTTGGGACAGACACAAGTTTGGCCGGAAACGCGGAATTTGGATGCCATGGCACCGGCCACGGCGGCGTCCAGGTCAGCATCCTCAAAAACGATAAAAGGCGCGTTGCCTCCCAGTTCCAGGGTGGTTTTCTTGACGGTGCCGGCACATTGCTCCATCAGTAATTTGCCCACTTTCGTTGAGCCGGTAAACGTGAGTTTGCGCACCAGAGGGTTGGACGTCATCTCGCCACCGATATCGCTGGCGCTCTCGCCCACCACAATATTCAGCACGCCTTTGGGCACGCCGGCCTCCTCGGCCAGTACAGCCATGGCCAATGCCGACAGCGGAGTCTCCTTGGCCGGTTTGCCCACGAAGGTGCATCCCGCCGCGAGGGCGGGCGCCATCTTGCGCGCAATCATCGCATTGGGGAAGTTCCAGGGGGTAATGGCGGCAACCACGCCAACCGGTTGCTTGATAACGACTAAGCGCCTGTCACTGTCCGGCGCCGGGATCGTGGCACCATTCACCCGCTTTGCCTGCTCGGCGAACCATTCCAGATAACCGGCACCGTAGAGGATTTCACCCTTGGCTTCTTTCAGAGGTTTGCCCTGCTCTGCCGTCAACAACGCCGCCAAGTCATCCACATGCTCGACCATCAATTCATACCAGCGGCGCAGTATCTTCGAGCGTTCCTGCACAGGGGTCTCCCGCCACTCAGGCCACGCCTGACTTGCTGCCTCTATGGCGCGGCGGGTTTCCACAACGCCAGTACTCGCCACCTCGGCTATAACCTCACCGGTGGCAGGATTGGTCACTGCCAGGGTGGCCTTGTCATCGGCATCTATCCAGATGCCGTTCACGAAGGATTGCCTGCGCAGAAGGTTTGCGCGATTCAGATTCAACATCCTAGCCTCCCGGTCATCAAAGGTGCGCGGTATTGGGTATCCATTGTAACGGTTAATGGTAACGATGAAAGGCCGAGTGGATGCAATTTGCTGACCATGAAATTTCGGATCCGATTTTGAAATTCAAGGAACCAGAGGACCATTGCGCTTTCATAAGCGAATCACGAAATAACAGGTATTTAGAGGAGCCGCTATGTCAGGTTTCAATAAGGTGGTGAACACTTACGAGCAGGCACTGGACGGGCTCGAGGATGGCATGACAGTAATCGCCGGAGGCTTTGGCCTGTGCGGCATACCGGAAAACCTCATCGCCCAGATCAGGCAGATGGGCACGAAGGACCTCACCGTGGTCTCCAACAATTGTGGAGTGGACGGGTTTGGGCTGGGCATACTGCTCGAAGACAAGCAGATCAGGAAAATGGTCGCCTCCTATGTGGGAGAAAACGCACTCTTCGAACACCAACTCTTACAGGGAGAACTGGAAGTGGAATTGACACCACAGGGAACCCTGGCGGAGAAAATGCGCGCTGGCGGCGCGGGAATACCGGCTTTTTTTACCGCCACCGGCTACGGCACGCCTATTGGTGAAGGCAAGGAAACGCGAGAGTTCAACGGCCGCCACTACATTCTCGAAGAGTCCATCGTCGGCGACTTTGCCATCGTCAAAGGGTGGAAGGCCGATACTTACGGCAATGTGGTTTACCGCCACACAGCCATGAATTTCAATCCCATGGCGGCGACTGCCGGCAAGATCTGCGTGGTTGAAGTGGAGGAGATCGTGGAGCCGGGGCAACTGGATCCGGACCATATCCATACTCCGGGTATTTATGTGCACCGCCTGATTCAGGGAACTTTTGAAAAACGCATTGAAAAACTTACCCTGCGCGCGGCCTGAGGAGCAAGAAACAGGAGTATCAAAACAATGGCACTTTCACGAGACCAGATCGCCATGCGTGTCGCGCGAGAAATGCACGACGGCTACTATGTTAATCTCGGTATCGGTATTCCCACGCTCGTGGCCAACTATATACCCGAGGGCATGCGGGTCATGCTGCAATCGGAGAACGGGCTGCTGGGCATGGGGGCTTTCCCCACGGAAGAGGAAGTGGATGCGGATATGATCAACGCCGGCAAACAGACAATCACGGCAGTTACTGGCGCCTCCATTTTTTCCTCTGCCGAATCCTTTGCCATGATTCGCGGTGGCCACGTGGACCTCACGGTACTGGGGGCTTTCGAAATTGACGTGCAGGGCAATATCGCTTCCTGGATTATTCCGGGCAAACTGGTGAAGGGCATGGGCGGCGCCATGGATCTGGTGGCCGGGGCGGCCAACCTGGTGGTCACCATGACCCACGCCAGCAAGAACGGCGAGTCAAAGCTGCTCAAGGCCTGCACCCTGCCGCTGACCGGCGCCGGTTGTGTCAACAAGGTGGTAACGGATCTGGCTTATCTGGAGATTGCCGACGGGAAGTTCTGGTTGAGGGAACGGGCGCCGGGCGTCTCCGTGGACGAGATTGTCCAGTTGACGGAAGGCGAACTCATTGTTCCCGAGCAGGTGCCGGAAATGGTGTTTTAATCGGTGGCGGTTACTTAAGTGGCTTCGTTCGCCGGTCCGCTTCGGAACAGGAGTTTCCATGACACGCCGAAGCAAATCGGCAGGATCGCCGATTTACACAGCCGCAGGCTGCCCGTAGGGCGAGCCACATGGATGTGGCGAGTGAAACCCATCCATGGGGGCTCGACACCCGCATCCGACGTGCAGGATGCACTAGTGCCGTGATGGCATGGATGCCAATGAACGGCCCTGCGGGCGACGGTCATGGAAACTCCTGTTCCAAATCGGCCCTCGGTTCGTTCTGACTCCGATGCCTAAGGCGCCAGCCGTTCTACAGTCCAGAAGCCGTCGGTGCGCCTGTATTCAAAGCGGTCGTGCAGGCGGCTACCGCCGCCCTGCCAGAATTCGAAATAATCCGGAATTACCCGGTAACCGCCCCAGAAATCCGGTCGGGGAACTTTGTCACCGAGGAATTTCGCTTTCATATCCTCGAACTGCTGCATCAGGAACTTGCGTGAGCTGATGGGCTGACTCTGTTTCGAAGCCCAGGCCGCGACCTGGCTGTCGCGCGGTCGGGTGAGGAAATAGCGAGTAGTTTCTTCGGCACTGATCTTTTCGGCATGGCCATTGATGCGGACCTGCCGCTCCATGATGTGCCAGGGAAAGTGCAGGCTAACTTTGGCATTGGCGGCGATGTCCTGTGCCTTCTTGCTCTCGTAGTTGGTAAAGAACACCAGCCCGTGGGAATCGCTGTGCTTGAGAAGCACAATGCGCTGGTCCGGCTGACCGTCGCCATCAACCGTGGCCAGGGTCATGGCCGTCGGATCGGGCAGGTCGCTGTCAATGGCCTGCTGCAGCCAGAGTTCAAACTGGTCAAAAGGCGAGCCGGAGAGGTTGTCCCGACGCAGGCCGCCCAACAGATAATCCCGCCGTATCTGATTAATATCCACCAATGACTTCAA
>CAZEWY010000055.1:15690-17012 GCA_964515945.1 uncultured Cellvibrionaceae bacterium | reverse complement strand
ACCTGGCGGCTTGATCCAGACGTAAGCATCTACTCCGGGTTCCGGATTTGCCTGGGGTCGCTGACCCACACCGCCGGGTTGATTACACCAGTTACCGCGATGCTGACGACGGTCAATGCGAGATTCATTGACAAAAATGTTCAGGTCATTGCTACTCGATTGTTGAATTGGCCGGTCCGTGCCGCCCCACCCATTGCGGGCGGTGTCGATGAGCATGCCGATGCTGCTGGGAAAGCCTTGGCTGATCATTGCCTGGCGCCAATCCTGTACGAAATCCAATTCGCCAAAGTAGGGATTCCATTCGTAAAAATCGGCTGATTTAATCGGGGCACCACCAACCTGAAGATCCGGGTTAGGCAGGTAAGGCTCCCTCAGCGGGGTATAGTTGGCTGAGTTGCTGACGAAACCGGCAATGCTGTTCACTCCTTTATCGGTTCCCTTTATGGTATTCGCAATCAGGGTGACTGCTTCAGAAAAATTGTCGGACCAGCCAAGCCAGCCGGAGTGCGCGATATCCACATAGGGATACACATTGTCGAGCGTGCCCAGCTGGTTCAAGGCATATTGGATACCGTCCACATAGCCACCGGGGCCGCTGGCTTCCTGACACGCCGCTACATCCATGTTAGTCACCAGGTTGGGCAGGGAATCAACTTCGATAATGGCGACGATGCGCAGGTTCGCGTACGCAGGGTCATTCAAGATGTCGACAATCGGGTCGATGTACTCGTCCTGATAACGCTGAAAACCATTTTCAGCAATCAGGAGTTCACCGCTGGAGGCTAGTGCTGCGCAATCTCGATTGGGCAGGTTGTAGACCACGAACATGAACATATCCGCACCCTGTGCCACGGCCTCGTCCAGATGACCACGCAGACCGATACCGTCAGTAAGAGCGCCGATACGATCCATCCACACGGCGGTGTTCTCGGTCGCTATGGCAGCACCACCGGGTTCAGCGGCTGCTTTGGCGGACCAGACGGGATCAACATACCAGGTGGCATTGGCAAACGGATTGTCCACCCGGCCGCCGCTGGACGAGCTGCTGGACGAGCTGGAGTTCGACGAACTAGAGCTGGAACTGGAACTAGAGCTAGAGGAACTGCCGTTCTCGATGCCATAGGGGTCCGGCTGCGCACTACAGGTGGTGCGGGCGATGCAGCTTTGATTATTCTCCCAGCCCCAGCCATCCTGGGTTGCTTCACAAAGCGGATAGGCCGAGCCGTACCAGTTACAGTATTCACCATTGCCACCGGAGGAACTGGTTGACGATGAACTGGAGGACGATGACGATGAAGATGAAGATGAAGAAGAGCTAGAAG
>CAZEWY010000055.1:0-15590 GCA_964515945.1 uncultured Cellvibrionaceae bacterium | reverse complement strand
AACTGGAAGAACTGGAAGAACTGGAAGAACTGGAAGAACTGGAAGAACTGGAAGAACTGGAAGAGCTGGAAGAGCTGGAGGAAGATGTGCCGCCGTCGCAAATATCGCCGGTGACGGAAGGTATTTCTACCGTACCGCCATTGGCGTTGACCTGTACCCCGAAGGAGACCGTCTGACCTGGCTGAACCGTGCCATTCCAGCCTATGTCCGTGGCGGAGTATGGATTGCTGCCACTGATATTGGCATTCCAACTGCCGGATATTGAATTGGAGTTGTAAGACCAAGTGACAGTCCACCCGCTGAAAGTACTGGCTCCGGTATTGGTGATTCTGATATCGGCTTGGGCACCGCTGCCCCAGTCATTAACAATGACATATTCACAGCTGGCAGATTGAGCCGAAGCTCCCTGCGCGACAGCGAAGCACAATCCCAGCATGGCAGCCAGGCTAAATATTTTTGATTGGTAGACATACATTGTGAACTCTCCTTAAAATTTTAGTTATTTTTGAACAGGGACTCTGTCCTCTTCTCTGCGCCGCAAAGCTGTCCAATGTTCTGGACCTTTGCAGTCTTCAGACCTCTAAAGCCTGAGCGGGTAAGTCTTTATTTGCAGTCAGGCATCTTTCCGATATTTTTTGTCAACGCGAGCCGTCGCGAAGCGAAATAAGTAAAGTGCATGCAGGCTTCACTTCTCGCGGACAAACAATTGCCGGGTTTCAGTTGGCGCATCTATAGACGAAAGTCGGTATTGGTATTGAAGTAAAAGACGTCGTCGAATTCATTTTTATTTCCTTCCCTTGGACTGAGTCTTATTTTTCAAAAAAAGGTAACGAATGAACTATTATTCTGGTCACTATGACTATATAGTAGTGGTCAGGTGGACTATATAATGGTTTCAAGATGGTTGGGAAGCGTTCGTAACGCCGGATTGTGACTCACCGCACCTTTTTATTTTTTCGATGATGTATTGGGCGTCAGAATAAAAGTTTGACGGTGTTGACCACGCCAGATGCCGAAATTTTATATCTCGAATTGAAATTAAAAATAAATAAAAAGCAGGCACAAAATGAATAAGTGATTATTGTTATAAGTTCATTTTTTGGAAGGTACGCTTTTAGAAGCGTCTGTTTTTCATGGTTTCGTCGCGTTTTCTGGGCAGGTTATTTGGTCGTTGCCCAGTCGCGTTCGAGTAGTAACAGAACGATGTTTGGGGGAAAAATTTTTCTCAATTGTTCTGAAAGCCCGCAATGAATATTGCGCCATAGCAGGTTTGCCTGTATCGACAAGTAACTTTTGGGCATGCATGCCTGCATTTCATTAACCACAGTTACAGGAGTTACAGAATGAAATACTTATTGCGCAGCAAGTTGCCACTTGCGTTGGTGGGCGTCATGCTCGTCAATGCGGCTAACGCTATAACGTCTGGTTCGGGCGAAGCCATGCTCACGGTGAACGACGACTGGGGAGCCGGTTATTGTGCCAGCGTGGCCATTGCCAATAATGGCGGCTCCAATATCACCCACTGGACCGTGGGGCTCGACCTCAACGGGTCCACTATCAACAACCTTTGGAATGGCACTCTTAACGGCAACAATGTTACGCCCTCTCCCCACAACGCGACCATAACACCGGGTAACAGCACCAGCTTTGGTTTCTGTGCGAATGGCGGCGACACTGCGGAAATATCGACACTCAGTGTTGAAGGTGGTGATGGCGGCGGTTCCAGCAGCAGTTCGAGCTCAAGTTCAAGCAGCTCCAGCTCAAGCAGTTCTAGTTCCGGCTCCAGTTCAGGAGGCAGTAACAGCATTACGGTGCGCATGAGCGGTGTGGTAGGCGACGAAAGTGTCAGTTTGCAAATCGGCGACCAAACGGTGCAAACCTGGACGCTGAGCATCGGCATGTTGAATTACACGGTGAGCACCGATGCCACGGGTGAACTTCGCGTTGCCTTCACCAACGATTCCGGTAGCCGTGACGTGCAGGTGGATTACGTCATCGTGAACGGCGTGACCTATCAGGCTGAAGATCAGCAGGATAATACCGGTGCTTGGGATGGTGAATGCGGTGCGGGCTCCTATACCGAGATGCTGCATTGCAACGGCTCCATCGGCTTCGGAAATCCGTTTGATGGTAGCTCGTCATCTTCGAGTTCAAGCTCTTCGAGTTCTTCAAGTTCGAGCAGCAGCTCGTCGGGTAACCCCAATTTCCCCCCATTCTTCGTGGGAAATATCACCACAAGTGGCAGCGTGAGATCGGACTTCATCCAATACTGGGATCAAATTACGCCCGAGAACGAAGGCAAGTGGGGTTCCGTGGAAGGCTCCCGTGACAACTACAACTGGGGTCCGCTGGACGCTGTCTACAATTACGCTCGCGCTAACGGTATTCCGGTGAAGGGCCACACGCTGGTCTGGGGCAGCCAACGCCCGGGCTGGATAGATGGCCTGAGTGCTTCCGAGCAGCGCGCGGAAATTGAAGAGTGGATTCGCGACTATTGCGGACGCTATCCCGATACAGCAATGATAGATGTGGTCAACGAAGCGCTGGGTTCTCACGCGCCGGCGAACTACGCGGCAAACGCCTTTGGTAGCGACTGGATCACTGAATCATTCCGCCTTGCGAGGCAGTACTGTCCGAACACCATCCTGATTTACAACGACTACAACTTCATGACATGGGATACCGATGCGATTATGAATTTGATACGTCCAGCCATCAATTCTGGTTACGTCGACGCCGTGGGTGTCCAAGCGCATAGTCTGTATTCTCCGCGAGTCTGGAGCGCCCAGGAGATCGAGGACAAACTCGACTTGATTTCCACCTTGGGGGTGCCGATTTACGTATCGGAATACGATATCGAAGCCACAAATGACCAGACCCAACTCGAATACATGCAAATGCACTTCCCGGTGTTCTACAATCACCCGAATGTCGCCGGTATTACCCTATGGGGCTACGTGGTAGGCGCAACCTGGCGTGATGGTACTGGTCTGATTCATAGCGATGGTCAGCAGCGTCCGGCCATGCAGTGGCTAATGAACTATCTGAACCGATGAATATAGCAACTTGATCAGGAATCGCTTCGATTGATACTGTGAAGGCCCTGCTTTGGCAGGGCCTTTTTTGTGACTGGAAGTGCTCTAGCCGAAGCCCTTAAATCTCAGTAAAAACTTCAGCAGCCGCTTCAATGGTTCGGTCAATATCATCGTCGGTATGGGCCGCCGACATAAAGCCTGCCTCGTAGGAGGCAGGCGCAAGATAGACCCCCCGTTCCAGCATGCCGTGGAAGAAGCGGCGGAATCTTTCCGTATCGCAGGCCATGACTTGGTGATAGTTGCGGACGCGGGCTTCCTCCGTGAAGAAGCAGCCCCACATGGAGCCCACATGGTTGGTGGTGAAGGGAATACCCTCTTGCTTCGCCGCAGCCTCCAGACCTTCGGTCAGCCGGGTAGTCCGGGTAAAAAGAGGTTCGTAAAAACCGGGCTGCGTGATTTTTTCAAGGGTTGCCAGCCCCGCGGCCATGGCCACTGGATTCCCCGATAAAGTGCCCGCCTGGTAGACCGGTCCCTGAGGTGCCAGAGCGTCCATGACTTCCCGACGGCCACCGAAGGCGCCAACGGGCATGCCGCCGCCAATCACCTTACCCAGAGTGGTAATGTCGGCCTTTATGCCGTAGTGGCCCTGAGCGCCCGCCAGGCTGACCCTGAAACCTGTCATGACCTCATCCAGAATCAGCAGCGCTCCGCTGCGGTCGCATTCGCGGCGCAGGCATTCCAGGAAGCCCGGCGCGGGCGGCACACAGTTCATGTTGCCGGCGACGGGTTCGACGATAATGCAGGCAATCTGATCGCCCAGTTCGGCGAATGTCTGTTCGACCTGATCAATGTTGTTGTAGCTGAGCGTAATGGTGTGATCGGCGAGACTCGCGGGTACGCCGGGCGAGCTGGGTACGCCGAGCGTTAGTGCGCCTGACCCCGCCTTGACCAGGAGCGAATCCGAATGGCCGTGGTAGCAGCCCTCGAACTTCACAATCTTGTCCCGTCGGGTATAGCCCCTGGCCAGGCGTATGGCGCTCATGGTGGCTTCTGTTCCGGAACTGACGAAGCGCACCTTGTCCATGCCCGGCATCAACTGACAGACCTTCTCGGCCAGATAGGTTTCCACCACGGTGGGCGCGCCGAAGCTCAGGCCTTTTTGCGCTTTGGCGATAACGGCGGCCAGCACATCGTCGTGGGCGTGCCCCAGAATCATCGGCCCCCAGGAGAGTACGTAATCAATGTAACGTTTGCCGTCGGTGTCATAGAGATAGGCGCCTTTGGCGCTTTCAATAAAAACAGGATCTCCGCCCACGGCCTTGAAGGCGCGCACGGGTGAATTAACGCCACCGGGAATAACGGCCTGAGCCTGGCCAAAGAGTGAGGTGGAATCAGTCATGGATCGATATTTCCTTGAAGTTTATGTTTGATCGCTGAGCATGATTTATTGGCTCAGCCGATACAGTGAATAAAATCTCTGGCGCGCGTCTCTACGTCTGCACAGTCGAAGAGACTGCCGCAGACGGCCAGGCTGTGGGCGCCGGCAGCCATCACCTGTGCCCCGTTAGCGGGGGTGATGCCTCCGATGGCGACTATGGGCAGCGTCAGTTGTTGCCGAGCCCGAACAAGAATGTCCAGGGGCGCGGCGCTGGCTTCCGGCTTGGTCGAGGAGGGGAAAAATCGCCCGAAAGCCACATAGCTGGCGCCGGCATTCTGCGCGGCCACTGCCAGGGCCAGATCGGCATGGCAGGTCACCCCTATGATTGCCGAGGCCCCGAGCTGCGCCCGAGCCGCTGCGGCCTGTGCGTCGCCCTGGCCCAAATGTACGCCGTGGGCGCCAATATCGGCTGCCAGATCCGGATCATCATTGATGATGAGCTTCGCATTATAGCGGTTGCAGAGATCGCGCAGCATTTCGGATTCCCGGCGGCGGCGCGGGTAGTCGGCGGATTTGTTCCGGTACTGCAACAAACCGCAGCCGCCTCGCAATGCCGCCTCGACTCTCTGGTGCAGTAAAGGGCCGGGCATGAGACGACTATCGGTTATACCATAGAGTCGGGGCAGGGATAGATGCATGAATAGGTTAGCGTGAGCGGGCCCTAGTGCATACTTTTCACGGTCGGTGACTGTTTTCCCGGACCCGATTTGCTCTGATCCGCCCAAAAGAAGCGGTGCGGAACCACGGTTCCCGAACCCAACTGACGGGCGGCGAGCAGTGTCTGCAAGGTGTAGTTCTGCCCCTGTTCTATCGCCGAAACCGGATGACAATTGTGTGCCAGATAGGCCGCGACACTCGACGCGAGCGTGCTGGCGGAGCTGTGGCAACTCGAAGGAACCTGCTCCCACTGGTAGTGCTTGACCAGACCCTGGGCGCGATAGAGACTGTTTTGGATGCGCCGTTTCTGCTGGCCGCTGTCGCAGACCAGCAGGTAATCACAATCGCGGTTGATGATCGCCTGGGCGCTGGCGTCAAGCGTATCGGCTTCGGGGGCTATCTGGCGCAGTTCCGGCAGGGTCATATGCGCCACTGTGGCCTGGGGGAGAAGCAGCTCGGTGAGCGCATTCAGCAGGCCCGATTGTTCAGCCTTGTCCTGATCCCACAGGCTGAGTGCGGGATGCAGTACCACTGGAATGTGAGGATAGTCGCGCAATATGGAATGAAGCGCCTCGGCATTGGCCACGGAGCCGGCAAAACCGATTTTGATGGCGGCAACCGCCATATCTTCCAGGACCGACCTCGCCTGTTCGATCAGAATGGTGTTGTCGACCGCAAGGGTCACGGTCGAGTCGGGGCCACCACTGGTGCAGAGCGCGGTGGCGACGGGCGCGCAGTGGCAGCCCAGGCTGGCGGCGGTTTCTATGTCGGCTTGCAGGCCGCCACCGCCTGCGGGGTCGAGGGCGCCGAAGGCCAATACTACGGGAGGTTGTTGATTGCGGGGGGTTATCAAGTCGGGATTGCTGGATTTGGGCATAATCTGACTCTGCTTGTGGTAACCGTTGTTGGTTTGAAGGCGGAGTGGTGCGATTAGGGCCTGTTAACAGGCTTTACCGAGTCTATCATAATCACTTCGCTAGGCCGGCGCCTTGACGACCACCAACAGGACGATGGGAATCAGTAGCAGAACCGGCAATTCGTTGAACCAGCGAAAGAACCTGTGTCCATGCTGATTGCGATCTTCGGCGAAGCGGCGCAGATAAAAACCGCACATGTGGTGATAGACCAACAAAATTCCCACCAGTGCCATTTTCAGCCAAAACCAGGTGGCACCGGCGTAATAATTCCAGTTGTAGCTCGCGGTCCAGGCGCCGAGCAGGAGTACCGCAATCATCGAGGGCGTTGCGATGCCGCGATAGAGTTTGCGCTCCATGATCTTGAACCGCTCATGGCTGATCGCGTCTTCACTCATCGCGTGGTAAACAAACAAGCGTGGCAGATAGAAGAGCGCGGAAAACCAGGTAATCACCGCGACAATATGAAATGCTTTGGTCCACAGCATGAATCATGTCCATTCATTGAATTTTTGAGTCACTATACCTTGTCCCTTTGCCAGAGGGTATTGTTGCAGGGGATTTGGCCGGCAGTGGTGACATTCATCAGGCTCCGCTGGTATCGTGCGGGGTTATTGGTTCGGGTTTGTTGGATGGTCGTGGTTTTCGGCGATTGACGGATATCCGCGCTTTAGCTTTGACGCAAACGACCTTATCATAGCGGCGATAAAGATTTAAAAATTCAAGAGAGGTTTGTTGAGTGATTCGTGTAGGAATAGTGGGCGGTACCGGTTATACGGGCGTCGAGCTCCTGCGGCTGCTGGCCCAGCATCCGCAGGCCCAGGTAGAGATTATTACGTCCCGGGCGGAAGCGGGTATACCTGTACAGCAGCTGTTTCCCAATCTGCGCGGCCACTATGATCTGGCATTTTCCGAGCCGGATTCCAAAACCCTGCTCGCCTGCGATCTTGTTTTTTTTGCCACGCCTCACGGTGTCGCCCAGGCCATGATGCCCGAACTCATCCACGGCGGCGCCCGTGTCATTGATTTGTCCGCGGACTTCCGTATCCGCGATGTCGCCGTGTGGGAACAGTGGTATGGCCAGCCCCATGGTTGTCCGGAATTGGTGGCGCAAGCCGTATATGGGTTGCCCGAAACCAACCGCGCCAGCATTCGCGACGCGCAGTTAATAGCCTGCCCCGGCTGCTATCCCACCTCGGTTCAGTTGGGCCTCCTGCCCTTGCTGGAGCGGGATCTGGTGGATCCCCGCAGTCTGATTGCCAGCGCGGCATCCGGTGCCAGCGGCGCGGGGCGCCAAGCCAGGGTGGACAATCTGCTCACGGAACTCAATGACTCCTTCAAGGCCTACGCCGTTTCCGGCCACCGCCATCTGCCGGAAATCGAGCAGGGCTTACGGGATGTACAGCCAGCAGGTGCCGAGACCGCCCAGGTGACTTTTGTCCCCCACCTGTTGCCCATAACACGTGGCATCCATTCCACGCTCTACGCCAGGCTCAAGCTTGATAAAAAGGTGAACTTGCAGGCGTTGTACGAAGAGCGGTTTGCCCAGGAACCCTTTGTCGATGTGCTGCCCGCCGGTGTTTATCCGCAGACGCGCACCGTCCGCGGAACCAATATCTGTCAACTGGCGGTGGCTGAACCACAGGAGCGCGGAACTGTTGTGGTCATGGCCACGGAAGATAATTTGACCAAAGGTGCCGCCGGCCAGGCCATTCAGAACATGAATATCATGTTTGGACTGGAGGAAACCACCGGGCTGGCTCTTCCGGCTTTGCTGCCTTGAGGACGAACAAGTGACCGTCGTGAAAGGCAGCAAACAATCCCGTCTCAAGGTCGTCGAGGACCGTCCCCTGGTTATCTGGGGGACGCGCCTGCTATTGCTGCTGGTGGCAGTGGCACTGATCGGCGGCGCCTACCAGTACGGCATATTCCAGGGTCGACAGGGCCAGATTATTGCGGAGGAGGAACTGCTGCGACTGCGACAGGAACTCGCCGAGACCCGAACCCAGGAGGCGGACCTGCGCCAGCAACTGGCGAATCTGCGCCTGGGGTCAAAGGTCGACCGACAGGCCAGCGAAGATGTTCGTCAGGAGGTTATCGAGTTGAAGAACCAACTGGCGGCGTTGCAGGAGGAAAACAGTTTTTACCGCAACTTGATGGCGCCCTCCGACAACAAGGAGGGGCTGAACTTTGGTGCGGTGGAGGTCAGTGATACAGAGGTGCCGCGCCAGTATCGATACAAGGTGGTGCTCCAGCAGCTGGCAACCAATCATCAACTGCTCAACGGCACGCTGACATTCAATGTGATTGGACGCCGCGATGGCGTTGTGACAGTCTTACCTCTGAAAGATATTTCAGAGGATGTGGACAGCGTTAACATCAAATTGCGTTTCAAGTATTTTCAGACGGTTGAAGGACATCTGCAGTTGCCACCGGGTTTTGAACCGGAACGCATTGAATTGGTCGCGCGCTCCACAGGCCGCAACGCGGTCACCGTGGAAAAGCGCTTTGGTTGGTTAGTTGAGGAGACCTAGAATTATGTTCGGTGGTAATGACAAAACAAGTCGCTCCGCAGGGAATGGCACAACACTTCTGGCTCGTTCGATCGAGGTCAAGGGCGATATCCGCTTTGAGGGCCACCTCGAGGTCGAGGGCCGGGTGATCGGCGACGTCCATGCCCGCGAAGGCTCGAATGCGCGCGTGCGTGTGCTGGAAAATGGCATTGTCGAGGGGAATATCCATGCCCCCAACGTGGTCATCAACGGTCAGGTCACCGGCGACGTGCACGCCACCAAGCATCTTGAATTGGCCGCTCACGCGACAGTGAATGGCAACGTCCATTACCAGGTGGTGGAGATGGTCAAGGGCGCCCAGGTGAACGGTAACCTGATGCATATCAGCGATGCCGGCGAGGACAGCAAGCAAAAGCGCAAACCCATGCAGTTGGCGGATCAGAGCGCGGGCGCCAAGACAGATGCCGAAGCCAAACAGCCCAGTTAGCCGTGGCACTGGCCGTTGATAATACTTGACTAAAACACTTGGTTAAATCCATAATTGTGTTTGTTTTCGCTGGTGGTGCCCTGTATCAGGGTGCCCTGGCTGTATTCGACTGTCGAGGTTGAGGTTTTATGTCCGCTCCCCAAACTTTTACGCCGCAACCGGTCCAGGTCAGCGACAGCGCCGTGGCAAAAGTCAGGAGTCTGATTGAAGAAGAGGGCAATGACGACCTGAAACTGCGGGTTTATGTGACCGGCGGTGGTTGTTCAGGTTTTCAATATGGCTTTACATTCGACGAAGCCGTTGAGGAAGATGACGCCCAAATCCAAAATGGCGGTATAACTGTTGTTATAGACGCCATGAGCTATCCCTATCTGGTTGGATCCAAAGTCGATTATGAAGAGGGGTTGCAGGGCTCCCGCTTTACCGTCGTCAATCCCAACGCCACCAGCACCTGCGGTTGTGGATCTTCCTTTTCTATCTGATTCCTGGCCGCGTTTCCGCTCTACGCAGGGTATGCGGCGCCTAATATTACGGCTTTATCTGCGCCGGTCACCGAGGGCAGATTCCCCGTCTCTCCATCCAAATGCCGTTTTGCCAGCCAGGCAAAGGCCGCGGCTTCCACCCAGTCGGGGTCGATTCCCAAGGCGTCGGTTGTGTCCACGAAATTGCCCGGCAGCTGCGCCTGCAACTGCTTGAGCAACTGCCGGTTGTGGGCGCCGCCCCCACACACATAGACGGCGCTGCCAGCCTGGCAGTATTTTTTGATCGCCTCGGCAATCGAAACCGCCGTGAATTCCAGCAGCGTGGCCTGAATCTGTGCCGGTGATAGAGCGGTCGGATGGCCTTCAAGCGCGGATTGCAACCACCTGAGATTGAAATCCTCTCTCCCGGTGCTCTTCGGCGGTGGCATTTGCAGGAAGGGGTGTTGCAGCAAGCCATGCAGCAGTGCCGGATCCGGAATACTGCTCGCTGCCCAGGCGCCATCCCGGTCGAAGGTCTCTCCCCGACAGTGGTCGATCCATGCGTCCAACAGGGTATTTCCGGGGCCGGTGTCAAAGCCGATCACCGGGCCGGTCAGAGGCAATGCTGTCACGTTGGCAATGCCGCCGATATTGACGATCGCGCGCGGCTGTTCGCCACTGCCGAACTCGGAAGCATGAAATGCCGGTGCCAGGGGCGCGCCCTGACCGCCACAGGCAATATCCCGCCGCCGGAAATCGGCAATTGTCAGGATACCGGTGCGTTCGGCGATAAGGTGAGGGTCTGCGATTTGCAATGTAAAGCGGGGCTCGCCGGCGTGTCCGGGCTGGTGGCGGATGGTCTGGCCGTGGCTGCCAATGGCCGTTACCTGGTTCGGTTGAATGCCCGCGCCGACCAATAATTGCCGGGTGGCTTCCGCGAAGGCCGCTCCGAGTTGCTGGTCCAATGCGCCCATACGCTCAATCTCGTTGTCACCGGGCAGTGTCAACGAGTGAATGCGCGTCTTGATGTCGTGGGTCAAGGGGTGGTTGTGAGTGCTTACCAGCCGGCAGCCTCCCTGTCCAAAGGCCACCAGTGCCGCGTCGATACTGTCGGCACTGGTGCCGGACATGAGTCCGACAAAGAGCCTTGTCTCCGGGCTCACCAGCGATTTGCCATTACAGGGTTCGCGCCGGACCCAGATCTCCGGCTCGGGCAAAGCGGGTATTCTTGTCCTGATCCAGCTCGGCCAGCAATGGCTGGGTTTGGGCGTAGAAGCGCTGCAATTCGGCCTTTGCAACGGATTCCGCTTTCGGCAGTTTTTCCAGAACCGTGCGCGGATTGCGGTGCACGCCGTTGATCAGGAATTCATAGTGCAGGTGAGCTCCGGTGGCGTAACCCGTGGAGCCGACGCTGCCAATACGCTGCTTCTGCTTCACACGATCACCTTTTTTGACGAGGCGCTTGTGCAGGTGCAGGTATTTTGTCTGAATATGATTGCCGTGCTGGATAACGATATAGTTGCCGTTGGCACGCGTGTAGCCGGATTCGATAACGCGGCCATCTCCCGAGGCCCAGACAGGGGTTCCACGGGCGGCGGCGTAGTCTGTTCCGCGATGGGGCCGCACCGTCTTGTAGATGGGGTGCAGGCGATTCGGGTTGAAGTTGGAACTGATGCGGCGAAAATCCAGAGGAGCCCGCAGAAACGCCTTGCGCATGGATTCGCCGGTGGGGGTGTAGTAGTGGACGTTACCATCGCTGTCCACGTAACGCACGGCCCGGAAAGTCTGGCCCTGATTAATGAACTCCGCTGCGAGTATGTCGCCATTGCCGATTTTCTCGCCATTGAGGAACGCTTCCTCAAACAGAATCTTGAAGCTGTCACCCTCGCGGATGTCCAGTGCAAAGTCGATATCCCAACCAAAAATGTTCGCCAGTTTCATGATCATGCGATCATCCAGGCGCACCTTCATGCCGGCCAGGAACAGCGAATCCGTGATAGTGGCCTGGCGCATGGCCAGTTGCACATCGGGCTCGAGCACCTTGAGTTCGTGGGTAAAACCTTCGTCAGTGCGCGTGAATAGCTGGCTGTGCAGCCGATCCTCGACATACTCAAGGGCTTGCAGCTTGCCATCAGTGTTCAACTGGAATATCAGCGTTCGGCCGGGATAGAGCATGGCCAACTTCTTGGCGGCGTCGCTGGAATTGATCAGCTCCAGCATATCGCCGTATTCCAGACCGGCGCGAGCGAATATTCTGGACAGGCTGTCACCGCTACGGACGGTCTCTTCCACGCGTTGCAGATCCGGTGCTGTTGTGAGCGGCGCTACAGGACTTTCCGCAGTCACGGCGTCGAGAGTTTGCAGCGGTGCCTCTTCGATTTCGGGGAGCGCCACCTTTTGGCTCTGGCGAGTGGCGCTGGCGTTCTCAGAAGGCAGTGCCGCCACTATGGCTAAACCTGAGGCCAGACCCGCAGCCAGGAGCATATGTCCTTTGGGAAAATGTTTGGTGATTGTTTTCCAAAGGACACTTTTCTGGTTTCGGGTGGCTTGCATTGGTTTCTCTCAGGAGGGCTCGAAAATTCAGCGTAATATAACAACTTACGGAGTATAGATCATCGATGAGTAACTCGATGAGGCATTAATTGCGATATTATAGACGCTTCAGCTTGATTTAATAGACGAATTCGGTATGTTTCTCCCTTTCTTTATTTCCAGAGTTTGTGAATGACCTGGCAAATGGCGCGAGATTCTTCTGGTATCAACGAGGTATGGATCAATAATGACAGTGGCAGATAAAGGTTTGTTGGACGATTTGCGGGCGCGGGGGCTTGTGGCGCAGATGGCGGGCGAAGACCAGCTGGTAGCCTGGCTTGCCGAGCCGAGGACGCTCTACTGCGGCTTTGATCCAACGGCGGACAGCCTGCACATTGGCAGCCTGGTGCCTCTGCTCACACTCAAGCGTTTCCAAATGGCGGGACACACACCCATCGCCCTGGTCGGCGGCGCTACTGGCCTGATTGGCGATCCGAGTTTCAAGGCCCAGGAGCGCCAATTGAATACCACCGAGGTGGTGGCCGACTGGGTCGACAAAATCCACGCACAGGTATCACAGTTTATTGATTTTTCTGAATCACGCGGCAACAGCGCCCGCGTGGTCAATAATCTGGACTGGGTCGGCCAGATCAATGTGCTGGACTTCCTCCGGGATGTCGGCAAGCACTTCTCGGTCAACAACATGATCAACAAGGAATCGGTCAAGCAGCGGATCGAGCGCGAAGGCGAAGGCATATCCTTCACCGAATTCACCTATATGCTGCTGCAATCCTATGATTTTGCTGAACTCTACAAGCACCACCAGTGTACGTTGCAGATCGGCGGCTCGGACCAGTGGGGCAATATCACCGGCGGTATCGATCTGACGCGCCGTCTCTACGGCGGTCAGGTCTTCGGCTTGACCCTGCCACTGGTGACCAAGGCCGACGGCACCAAGTTCGGCAAGACCGAGGCGGGCACTATCTGGCTGGATGCCCGGAAAACGTCGCCCTATGCCTTTTACCAGTTCTGGCTGAATACCGCCGATGCCGATGTCTATAAATTTCTGCGCTATTTCACGTTCCTGTCCATTGATGAAATTGCCGCCATTGAAGCGGAGGATCAGGCGGCTGCCGGTCGTCCCCGGGCGCAATCCATTCTGGCCACCGAAGTCACGCGCCTGGTTCACGGCGACGAAGGCTTGCGGGCGGCCCAGCGGATTACCGACGTGCTCTTTTCGGGCTCGGCCGCATCGCTGAGTGAAACCGATCTGGAACAGCTCAAGCTGGACGGATTGCCCTTTGCCGCCCTTGAGCGAGGAAAATTATCGGAAAAAACGCTGACCCAGTGGCTGGTGGATGCCGGTATGGTGACTTCTGGGAAACAGGTAAAGGATGCGCTCGGCCGCGGCGCCGTATTGATCAATGACCTTGCGCAGTCGAACGAGGACAATCTTCAGGCCGGGCAATGCTTAGCGCCTGAGCGGGGACTTTTCAATCGCTTTTATCTTGTGAAGCTGGGTAAGAAAAAGTACCAGCTGTTTGAAGTGCAATAACATTTGAGGTGCGGTAATAGGGGCCGCCTCTATCGCCGATAGGTGATGGGCGGCACACGCAAAGTGCCGACAGTAGAGAGTGCCGGCAGAGCAAGTTCCCACAGAGAAAGTTCCCACAGAGAAAGTTCCGACAGAGTCTGCCGGAGGGACGGGCAGCCGCGCAGCAGGCGGCTGCCACTGATCTAGCCTTCCATTTCCTCCAGTTCCTTGCCTTTGGTTTCCTTCACAAACTTGAGCACGAAGACAATTGAAATGGCGGCGCACAACGCATAGAGACCATAGGCTCCCGCCAGCCCGATGGATACCAGCAGTATCGGGAACGTCAGCGTAATCACGAAGTTCGACATCCACTGGAAGAAACCGGCAACCGCCAGGGCGGAACCGCGAATCTGATTGGGGAACATCTCTCCCAGCATGACCCACATGATCGGACCCCAGGACATGTTGAAAAACACCACATAGGCGTTGGCGGCTATGAGCGCAATAACGCCCATGGTTCCAGACAGCGTAACCTGGTTGGCTTCGGGGTCAAAGGCGGCGGTGGCAAAGGCCGCGGCCGCTATGGCCAGTGTCACCGTCATGCCAACGGAGCCAATCCACAGCAAGGGCTTGCGGCCGATTTTGTCGATCAGCACCAGGGTCAACAGGCAGGCACCTATACTGACGCCGCCGGAAATGACATTAATAAGAAGTGCGTCGCTTTCGGAAAATCCGACGGCCTGCCAAAGCACGGCACCGTAATAGAAAACGACATTGATGCCGACGAACTGCTGAAAGGTCGCCAGACCGATACCAACCCAGACAATTGGCCGTATTTTGCGGGTGCCCTTGATAAACAGATCGCGCAGTCGCGGCTTGTGATCCTGCTCGAGCGATGCCTGAATGTCCGCCAACTTGGCGTCACCATCGCGCGTGCCGTAAAGCTTGCGCAAAACCTGGCGGGCGACGTCTGTTTTGCCCTTGAATACGAGGAAGCGGGGGCTTTCGGGAATAAAAAGCAGGGTTACGAAGAAGAGAATGGCTGGAACCAGTTCCATCCAGAACATCCAGCGCCAGGCTTCGAAGCCGAACCACAACTCCTGCTCCGAACCACTGGCGATACCCGCGAGCACATAATTGCTGACAAATGACAGGAACAGGCCGCTGATGATGGCGATTTGTTGAACCGTGGTGAGTCGGCCGCGATAGCGGGCGAGGGAAACCTCGCTGATATAGGCCGGCGCCATGACGCTGGCGGCCCCTACAGCCATGCCGCCGATGATCCGGTAGATCACGAATTCAAGGGACGATGTCGCGATACCTGAACCCCAGGCGGAGACAATGAAGAAGATGGCGGCTGCGATCAACAGCGCGCGACGCCCGAACTTGTCCGCGAGGCGTCCGGCTGCCGCTGCGCCCGCGGCACAACCCAGCAGCATGGAAGCAACGTTGAAGCCGGTAACCGCGGCATCTGAATTGAATGCGGCCGTCAGGCCATCAACGGTACCGTTGATGACGCCACTGTCGAAGCCAAAAAGGAAACCACCAATGGTGGCGATACAGCTTATCAAGATGATGAATGAGGTATTCCCCTGATCGGGGTGGGATGATGATTCAGTCATTGTAATAATCCGATTATTCAAATTGTGGAGTTAGCCCGTTTGGACCTGTCCCGCCTATGGCGGAGATGATGGGATCCTAGTCGCTATTCGGCGGCTGAACAAGTCGCACGGCGGTTGGGCTTGTTATTTGTATCATTCCCATAAAGCAACCGCAGAAACCCGGTATTTATGGTTTATATGACTATAACAGATTGTTGGGGTTGTCACTAATGCCACCAATTTTTATCCCAAAATTCGCACGCCCCGGCCTTCACGACAGCGCGGAATGGGTCTGGCGAGCCCGCCGTATGGCGGGTTTTCGAGAAAACTGATTTTTTCCTGACAAAGCTATTGCGCCTCTCCGCTGGATGCGTATAATGCGCTCCTCGGTTGGGGCAACACAGACGCTTCAGCCCGC
>CAZEWY010000054.1:0-17207 GCA_964515945.1 uncultured Cellvibrionaceae bacterium | reverse complement strand
CTACCGTGACGGTATTACCATTAAGCTTTATCGGCGTTAACTCTGGCGCTGAATAGGTAAGCAACTTATTAATGTTTTTAGGCTCATGACCAGAACCTACAAATTCTCCTATTGAAGGCGGCACTTCTAGGGGACAACCAGGTCCTTCTACCATCCCGGTAACAGTAAAGTCTTCAATCCAAGGCACGGTTGGGTCACTTTCTTCGTAAGAGCCATAGTCCCATCCTTCTGTATCCATTGATGGCTTAAGTCTGTAGAGAATTTGTTGGGGTGGAGCTGGCGAGAGAATCCGGAGTCCTGCTACTGTTTCACCTGGATTCATAGCCACCAACCAATCAGCGGTATTGTCAGGACCAATACCGTGAAAAAATGCATATTGAGATCCACTAAAATCAAACACGATCGGCACGTGTAGCCCATTAGAGTCGTCACCCGAATAGGTCCTCGTCTGCTTAGCTATAGGCATTGCGGATTCATCGAATTCGGCTTCGCAATTGATGCCGAGAGAGAATGTTAAGATCCTTCCCTTGTTATCATTACTGCTATTGAGCGTGTAGGTATACTCATATATTCCAGACGGTAAGAGTTTGGTTGTCACGGCTATAGTCGTATTTTCAATCGACTCGTCGCGTAGTCTTGGATCCGAAAGATCTTGAGCTTGCAGTAGTTGACCGAAAAGCAACAGGCCAAGGAGGCTGCCAAATTTATATGTAATGTTCATTTTTGACCTCAATTCAGAAGGCATTTCATTAATTTTACCGCCGAATGTTTCTCGACCCTCGGTACGGGAATGCTAGTTTTCGGCAACCAACTCGAATTCGTCAACAAGCCTATAGTGGAGCGGATCTTCTGGTGCCTTGAATAAATGAAGTTTGTCCGCAAGATAATCTAGATACTCTCGCTTTGGAATGGGCTTCACCTGCTTTCCTTGTTCGTCAACTAGACTAAATGTATCGTTCATGTTGATGCCGGTACATTCTCTATTGACATCGATGTCTATTCCTGCGCGATGTGAGCGATGACACCAGCCACCTCTTGTTTCAGTTGTCTCTCCGTCATCGAAGAAACCGCCGTTTTGTAAACTGGCGTCGTTTAGGCAAAGGTGCTCACCGGTATCATCATGAAATCTAGTATTTAGCTCCTGTATTGTTGTACGGAAGTAAGGCCGCACATAATGGCTCCGTCGAGCAGTGTGCGAATCGTTGTGTTGTAAGTCACATGGACTTGAAAATGTTCCTATAACTCGATAGGTATCTCCTGAAAGATCGAGCGGAACTAAACCAGGCACTCTGATAGCTAAGATGGTTTCTGCCTCTATGGTAGAAAATTCATCATCGGGGTCTTCAATGATGGCTTTTACCTTTTCATTCACGCCAAATATTCCGGCTTGATATTCGGCTGAAAACTGGCCATTCTCTCCGGTTTTTCCTGTGATGCTAATGGCATATTTCTCGTCCCAAATCAGCACACCATCGGATGGTGTGCCAGAAAGATACTTGCCTGTACCGATCTCACTGCTGCTGGAAAAATGTTTATGCCCATTCGATTCTGGAACAATCGTGTTGCTAAACGTCACAGTGATATCTTTTAAGGGCTTTCCGCAACCCAGCGAATCATGAATTGTCACGGCGATTGTTGCAATTTCGGCTTCTCCTCCTCCAAACTTAGAGGCAACCTGATCAGTTGGTAAATAGGGCTTGATAGGGGCAATATCACCAAACTCTGGAGTGCCGGGCTTGAAGGCCGTGGGCGTAAAAAATGTGTCAGGTACTGTGGCTCCTGAATGAGACACTTTAACTGTATATAGCCCTTCTTCTAGACATCGCGAGTAGAAACTGCCAATGAGCCAAAATTGTGATGGATCACCCAGATATCCTAAAAAATAGGTATTGGCTTTGTCTATTGTCGCGTAAAGCCCGCCATCACTGTAGTAATATTCTAAAATCGAGATAGTTTCTCCAGATTCGCTCAACAGCTCGTAAATCCAATTTTCACCGTCCACCGGCACATAGCCATATTCCGATGCGATGACCGCTCTCATAACACCGCTGACGAGCTGATAGCGTTCACGATCAAATGTCCCATTCAGAGCAACAAATCCGCTTGACTCACTGTATTGTTGGAACACGCCATAGTATTGAGTGTATGCATATGCATGAACTTGAACCGCGAGACAACTTAGAAGTGTGAGAGGAAGCAGAGGTTTTAGCAAAGCCCTTATTATATCCGTTGGCTAAAGTCCCGACGTTTATTGATTTTTGTTTAAAGAACTTATAACAGCAGAGAAATACTGTCAAGCTGCCATATTCCCCCGAGAGGCATGAGTCACGGACTTGAAAGTATGCGAATGAGGATGCAGGTGTCATCTGGCGGATTAGAAGGGGCAACTAACTATAGAAGCGATTCATCACCGACGCATAAAAAACGGCAGCAATCGGAGCCATTTTCCGCTCCTACGTCGCTACAAATAACCCACTATGCCGGGTGACGTTATTGTAAACTTTAGATCTGAGTTTCTTGCCACGGCAAAATATGTTGTTCGCTGCTGCTCGCAGTGTTGATGGCGTTGCAGTTGGATGTGGTGCGGTCGCCCTCAGCGGCTCATACGGCGAGGTCAAGCGAATATATATTCGGCCCGAAGCCAGGGCAGGCGCTGCTGCCGGACAATTTTGCTGCTGTGTTCCGAAATTACCGCAAAGGCGGTTGCCACATTAAGAGGAGCGGCCCTCAATTATTCGCCCTACCCCAGCCAGGCAAGAACTCCTACGACGGGTTGTTTCGGCAAGATCTCAATAAATTCTTACCGCGGGCGGCGGCTTTCTTCCAAGTCCTCAACCAGCCAGGCTTTTATCAGGGATTGGTATGGCATGTCGCGTTTAAAAATAAATAAGACAGCCACGTTAAAAAATACTCCCGCTCGCTGACTTCTCACCAGGATGATGAAGTCGTCTGCGTAGCGTGCGAACTTGTGGCCGCGTCGCTCCAGTTCTTTATCCAAAGAATCGAGCATGATGTTAGCCAACACCGGTGATAATGGACCACCTTGTGGAACACCCTCTCGGGTCTCAAGGAAGAGCCGGTTATCGGCTTTTGGTTTCACAATCGCCCCGGCTCGTAGATACCGGGCAATCAGCTGCTTTAGCCGCTTATCCTGAACCCGTCGGCTCAGCAGTGCCATCAGCACATCGTGATTGACGCGATCAAAGAACTTGGACAGATCGACATCCACAGCAATGTGCCGTTTCTGTTTGATGATCTGCTGCACCTGCTTTACCGCTTGCTGCCCATTCCGACCCGGACGGAACCCGAAGCTGTGCGCGGAGAACGTCGGGTCGAAAATGGGCGTGAGCACTTGGGCTATGGCTTGCTGTATCACACGATCAGTCACCGTTGGAATGCCAAGGGGACGCTTGCCTCCATCGGGCTTCTCGATCTCAACGCGCCTTACCGGTTGAGGGTGGTAGTGGCCTGAGCGTAGCTCAGACTTTACGGCCTCCCAGGCGCCGGATTTTGCCCATGCCGGGAAGTCATCGATGACCATACCGTCAACTCCGGCGGCTCCTTTGTTGGCTCGAACCTGTCTCCATGCCTGCTGTAGGTTCGCAGGATGGAGCATCTGCTCGATTAGATCGTTGCTAAAGGCTGGCTTCAGGTCTGTACGCTGAGTCACGTCATTGCCGGTCGGCATTCGTGCATTCAAGTCTGACAAGGCTCCTCCTTTCTCTGAATGTTTGGGCCTTCACCCTGTCCCACCCATTACGGTGGGCGTTTGGCTACTATGCCGTCTGCTGACTTCTGTTTACTCACGGCCAGAGTTACCCCTGTCCGCGCTATCGGTTTTCATCCGGTTCGCTCCCCCGAGTTGATGAGGCCCGAGAGCCAAGGCATTTGTAGACCAGGGCCTTACTGGTTGCTGGCCGATCGCACGGTAAACAGATCTCCCCAGATAAGAACATGAACTGTCTTTGCGCAACTGCATCATTTACGGTGGCCGTTAGATCATATGGCTTCGCTGTCTTGTGCCAGCTCGCCTCCAGCCTGCGCCTCATATGATGTTCTTGTTCATCAGCTCGCAAATTTGCTAGCGGCTTCCTCCAGACCACACCTCGCAGTGCAGCCCTTGCCATTCGCTAGTAGTTAGCGTCTAATCACAACATGGTTTTCGACGGTGATCTTCCTACAGGGGACTTTCACCCCATTAGTTCATGCCCATGCTGGGCGTACACAAGGCCGGTCAGCATCGCCCACTTCGTGGGCTGGACCTCCGTTACGGCGCTTCGCGCCTTCACTTTGGCCGCTGCCAGCTGCGTTAACTAAAACTAAGGAGAAATACATGAAGGCAATTCAGAAAACTATTTTACTAATTATATTGACCACGTTTGTAAGTGGGGCAAATGCTGCTTCATCTAAAATTGGAATTCTTGTATTTGAAGGCTTCCTCACCAGTGATGTAACAGCGCCTATTGAAGTTTTTGGTGCTGCCACCAAAAAGTCATGGTTTTCATCCTACGAGGTGGTAGTTGTTTCAGCAACAAAAGATAAGACTGTGCGCTCCGAAGAAGGTCTCAATGTAGTAGCAGACAAAACCATCTATGATAATTTGGATTTAGATGTATTGGTGGTGCCAAGCGCATATGACATGGATAATCTTTTAAACAACAAGGATTTGATTCAATTTATTAAGAAGCAAGGCCGTTCAGCATCATGGATGGCTAGCAATTGTTCAGGTGCCTTTTTGTTAGGTGAAGCAGGTATCCTTGATGGGAAAAAGGCAACTACATGGGCAGGAGGTGAAAAGGGATTAGCCAAGTCATATCCTGATATTAAAGTCCAATACGATCAGAATGTAGTGGTAGACGACAAAGTTATTACGTCAAATGGCGGCCCTGTAAGTTACCAATCGGCTTTCGAATTACTGGCAATGCTAAGTTCCGAGAAATTCTCAAAAGAAATCTCGGAATTAATACAATTTAATAGGTTAGAACGTGCGTTCAAGCCCTAATCCTCCGGTTTAAACCTGATAATCAGCATTATTAAAGCATATTGAGCTATCGTATTATGAAAGCCAGTTTCTGGGTAGTCCTGGTAGTTCTTTCATCAAGTGGCTGCACATCCTTGGCCACTTTATTCGTGGCCGATAATGCATGTGGCCGGGAAAATGTATATTGTGGCGAGAATCATCAGGAAGAAAGGGATGCTGCTATAGATATCGCCGAGGAGGCGTACGAATATGACAAGAAGATATACGAAATAATAACCGGGAATCCTACTGAATCGTCAAAGGGTAAAGATAGAGTAAAAAATATTACATATTGCGAAGATAGCGAAGAAAAGGTCTGCATTTCAACGGGCGAATGCAGATGCATCTAGAAATTCTTTCTAACCAACAGTTGCAGCCAAAGCTAGCAAACGGGTTCGGCTGGAGTTAATCAAAAGTTCCCTAGGTGACGTATGCAAGCGTTCGTGCTGATTGGAATTGCCATGTATTACGCCGCGGTAGCCACTGCCGTGAACTGGTGGTTACGCAGGAATTCGCTTTGGCTCACGGGTTTTCTTGCGGTGCTTCTGAGTCAAACGGCCTTGTTTGGGAGCGACTACCTTTACCGCGGTTACTGGGAGCCTTGGAATTCAGTCGCGCTCATCACGAGCAGCGCAATGTGCATAGCTGTAACAGGTGCGGTGGCGTTAGTCTTTCGTCGCCTGCGAGCGAGGTCAGCAAATGCGGATAGAATTAGACAGTCACATTAAAATACTCTGGAAGCCCTGGTGGGCAACAATCCGATAACGCGTTGCATGGTAAGACTCTATGAATACTGCTAATCTTCTCTGGGCCCTGCTGTTTGGATCTATTGGAATGGGCTATTTCATCTATGGAAAGAAACAGTCCAACATGGTTGTTCGCTACGTTGGCGTTGCCTTGATGGTCTATCCATATTTTATTAGCAATACGATTGTGCTGGTAGCGGTAGGAGTCTGTTTGCTGATTTTACCGAAATTGATCAAAATCTAGGAGAGCCTCTAGTTAAATACGGACTGCCTTTTAGGGCAAGCTGAAGCATAAGTAATAAACGCGGAGTATGCTTAAGTGTTAGCTTATTTGTCATCCCTGAGTTCGTCAAAAATCGTTCTATGGTGTTACCTGATCTGGTATCTTGCTACGGTGGCTTTCTATTTTGATCCCTCGCCGGCGATCTGGCTCAATTCCCTGGGTATCAGTGTGGTCATCGGCATAGACCTGATGTTGAGTATTGACAGTTCGGCATCCTGGCGTGAAAACAAGTGGCAAATCATTCGTCTGTTTTTGATGCCGTGGGCGGTTTCCAGCTTCTCTTCGCTGATCAAGGGGCAGGGATATTGGCTTATCATCCCGCCGAAGCCGCTGGAAATCGCTGTTTCCGTTGGTGCCTGTGTGATTTTTGTCGTTGCCGTGTTTTTTATAAAACAGGTACGCCCGTGTGAACTTACAACTGATGATGTTAAGACATAAAGTTGAAAGCGTGATACCTTCGCGGTTCGGGTGACATCAGTGGCTCGGGCTATATTGATTTTACCCGCGCCACTGCACACTCATTTTTCAAATTGACAGCATTGAGGCTCGATCCATAGTCGCTACTGATCACAGGTTGCCATCGCGGATCCGCTTTTTCCGGACCTATTCTCTCGCTGAGATTTCTAATGGCGACCCATACCCTACCTGAAGCGCGTCCTTCCGCCATGGAATTTTTGGACGACAATGGGCTCTTAAGCTGACACTGCTGGGTGGGGTGGGCATTCCTTCCTGAACCAGTGCCTCGGGCTTGAACGCAGGAGAGTAGTATGTCGTCCCCGAAGTCCTCGCAAAGTAAGTTAGCGGATACATCTGTCGCGCACGGCTCCGGTGGTGCGCGGGCAATTTACGATGCCGTGATGGATGATCCCTTCTCACTGAAGAGTAAGAGCCTGTCACGAACTTACCTCCAACAGCAGCTCAACCAGGCGGAACCATTGCCCTGCGATCTACCATTGCGACGGGACGCGCTGACTCCCTGGATTGAGCGGGAAGCAATGGCGGTCGGAGAAGACTATGCGCGCTATCTGGAGGCGCGCAAGGCCGGTCAACCGCGACGGTATTTTTCCTGTCGAAGCCACGCATTGTCGTTTCTTCAACGCGTGGCTCCGACCAAATTGGTAGATGGTGCCTGGCTGTATGGGGTTCTGCACCACTGGCGCGACAACCGCTTTTACTCACTGATCCGCACCTATCTGGAAGAGCTTGGCGATGGTAACGCCGAACGCAACCATGTCGCTTTGTATCAGCGCTTATTGGCTGAAAATGGCTGTGAGATGCTTCCCGAGCTCAGCGATGAATACTATGTACAGGGCGCGCTGCAGCTGGCGCTTGGTCATCACGCCGACGAATTCATGCCCGAGCTGATCGGTTATAACCTCGGCTACGAGCAGTTGCCGCTACACCTGCTGATTACCGCATTCGAGTTGAACGAACTGAAGATTGACCCCTATTACTTTACGCTCCATATCACTATCGACAACGCCGGTAGTGGCCACGCCCGCAAGGCCGTGCAATCTGTGCTGGATGTGCTTCCGAGAGGTGAGGACGGCGAGGCCTTTCTGGCGCGAGTTGCCAGTGGCTACCGCCTGAATGGACTGGGATTGAGCACCCAGGACGTTATAGATTCATTCGATATCGATCAGGAGCTGGTCGCGATGCTCGAGCGCAAAAGTGTGTTTGGCAGGTATCTGCACTCCGATTTTTGTCGTATAGGCGGTCGCACGGTTAATGAATGGCTGGCAAGTCCCCATCAGATTCGAATGTTTCTGAAAATCCTTGAGCAGAAGAGCTGGATCAAGCGCCACGAGGACCCCGGACACAGTCGGTTCTGGCGTTTGGTGGAAGGTCCAGACGCGCGGATGTTTGGAGTATTCAACCCATTTGAAAAACAACTGCTACATGACTGGATTGCCGGTGACTTTTTGGCGGACGCGACGAAAACTCCTCAGCCAGCAACCCGATTTCTAACGTCGAAGATCTTTCGACGTCACCGCCCATTGCACGCGGGGCAAAAAGTGCCGGCGGCGGGAGCCGGCGAACGGCCCGGCGACATCGATCATGATGCGAATGCACTGAGGCAAGAACTCCGGCTTCTTCCGGAAGAAGCGAGAATCCAGCAACTGATCAGGCTAATGGCCCCTTCCAGCCAGGCCACCGCCACTGGATTGCTGGCCACCCGACTTTTTTCAGCCTCATTGGGCTGAATCCGAATTCAGGAATGAATCCATGGAAACAGGATTGGATCAAAGGTTTTTCAAGATCGATGATGCCTGGGAGAGCGAACAGGGGTTGTTGCGTCTGGGCAGCTACCTGCGTGAATCCGGTTACCACTTTACCACCGTCACGCCATTGACCCATCACTACAACAACCAGCGTGCCGCAAACCGCACCGCCCTGAACTTGCGGGACATTTTTGGCTGGAGCCGTCCCTTTGAGCAGGCGACCGTAACGGAACAGGAATTTGAGCTGATGTGCAACGCGGACATTCTTGTTCGTCAGGGACGGATGTGGCGGAGCTTGGTGCGCTGGTCGAATCTCGGCGACTTGCTATGCGTGCATTCCGCCTACCCGACGGACGCCACTGATGCCGTCTTCTTCGGCCCCGATACCTATCGCTTCGCTCAAATGGTCGAGGTTTGTTTGCAGGTCGGAAATCATTCAGTGCGGCGGGCCGTCGATATCGGCTGTGGGTCTGGCGCCGGCGCGCTCTTGCTAGCCAGGGCATTTCCACAGGCGCAAGTACTGGCAGTGGATATCAACCCGCGGGCGCTGCGCTTTACGGCAGTCAACGCGAAGCTGGCCGGAGCCGCCAACCTGGAGACGGCGTCGAGCAATCTGCTGAACGATATTACAGGTGACTTTGATCTGATTATTGCCAATCCACCCTACATGATGGATACGCAACAACGGGCCTATCGCCATGGTGGCGGTAACCTGGGAGCTGGGCTGTCCGTTAAAATCCTTGACGCCGCGCTGTCGCGCCTGACCCGCGGCGGGACCCTGCTGCTCTATACGGGTGTCGCCATGGTTGAAGGCCATGATCCTTTCCTGGAGATTGTGGAGCAGCGCTTGGAAGGCGTGCCCTGCCGCTGGCATTACAGGGAACTGGACCCGGATGTTTTTAGCGAGGAACTGCTGAAACCGGCCTATGCACAGGTTGAACGCATTGCCGCCGTGGCGTTGACGCTTGACCGCACTCGATGACATCCTCAATGAGAACGCTCATTAATATTGATGTGCCCGACCTTGACCCTGCGATAGATTTTTACACTGCCGCCCTGGGGCTGAAGCATAGCCGCACTCTCGATGACGATGTTGCCGAATTAACCGGTGCCTCTTCGGTTATTTATCTTTTGAAAAACGCCGTGGGGTCGAAAAGCTCGAATAAACCCTCAGCGACACGCCACTATACCCGGCACTGGACTCCCGTCCATATCGACTTTGTGGTTGACGATATAGCAGCGGCCACCCAGCGGGCACTTGCCGCGGGCGCAGTTCGCGAAAGCGAATGCGTCGAATGGAAAGGATCAAGATGCATCACCTTCTCGGATCCTTTCGGTCATGGTTTCTGCTTGATTGAGTTTAGGGGCGAGGGTTATGGGCCATAGGCTATGAGCCGCAAGCCGCAATCTGAATGGAAGTTCCACTTTGTGTAGAGGAATTAGTGGCACCCCTTTCGGTTATAAAGCTGCTTGATATCCATTTCAAATGGTGCCAAAACCTGTATTGAACCGCTTTGGCCTTCCCATTAAACTCCTTCGCGAAAACATAAAAATAAGACCGCGCGAAAATGATAACGCTGTCACAAATCCACAAGGGTTAATCCAGAACCGCCAGTAAAAGGCTCAAACAGGAGAATTTCAGTCTGTTCGAGCTGTATTAATACTGATCTGCTACAAACAAAAATAAATTTTTATTCCGACGACCGCTCGATGAAATTATTTCATCGATAAGACATGCCGCCTCCAAAACTTTATGAACAGTCGCGCGCTGCGCACCAGCACGTCCATTGATTAACAGGTTCAAGAAGAGGTAAATCCAATGAAAGAGCTCTACAAAACAAGGTGTTTCAAGCTTTTCCTGGGAATCCTACTGATCAGTATCTTCGGGCCTGTCGCGGCGCAAACGAGTTCCTGGCAAAAAGCGTCCAACACAATCTGGACTCCTTGGGGTGAATCGATCTCTGATCCAAATAATGTTCTGCAGGAGTATCCGAGACCGCAAATGGTCAGGGGAAACTGGCAAAACCTCAATGGTGTGTGGGATGTCTGGCAGGGGAACGATATCAACTACACCGGAGCCAAAACCGGCATTCTGGTTCCATTCCCCATTCAGTCCGCCTTGTCGGGCATCAAACAAAACTGGCACAACATCACCTACCAGAGAAACATCAGTATTCCAGCTGGCTGGAGTGGCAAGCGCGTATTACTGCATTTTGGCGCGGTGGATTGGCAATCGGAAGTCTTTATCAATAACGTCAGCGTGGGCGGACTGCATAAAGGCGGTTACGATCCGTTCACGATTGATATCACTGATCGGGTCAGTGCCGGCAATACCTATAAACTGAATGTGCGTGTTTACGATCCGACCGATACCGACGGCGGGCCCGGTCCGATCGGAAAACAACAGGATGCTCGCTGGAACAATCCCGACGGTATCTGGTACACACCTTCCAGTGGTATCTGGCAGACCGTCTGGATGGAGGCGGTGCCGACCACCTATATCAGCGACCTGAAAATTATCCCCAATATCGACGACAACCGACTGCATTTGACTGTGACCACCAGCGGCGACGCCAGTGGTCTGACGGTTGAAGCGCAGGCCAAGGACGGTACTACTGTCGTTGGCAGCGTGAGTGGCGCTCCGAATACGGCATTAAGTATCGTCATTCCGAACCAGAAACTGTGGTCACCGTCCAATCCATTCCTCTATGACTTGTCTGTTTCCATCAAGAATGGCAGCACGATTGTTGACAGCGTCGAAAGCTATTTCGGGATGCGCAAAATTTCTCTGGGCCATGTCAACGGTATCACCAAGATGCTGCTGAACGACGAATTCGTTTTTCAGATGGGACCGCTTGATCAGGGCTTCTGGCCGGATGGTCTTTATACGCCACCTTCTGACCAGGCCATGATTTTTGATCTGCAACAGATGAAAGACCTTGGTTACAACATGGTGAGAAAGCACATCAAGGTCGAGCCGGCGCGTTGGTACTACCACGCCGACCGCCTCGGTTTACTGGTGTGGCAGGACATGCCCAACGGCTCCAATAATACCCTCGAAGAGCAGAATCAGTTTCGGTTGGAACTGGAGCGCATGATCAAGAGCCACTGGAATCATCCTTCGATCATTATGTGGGTGGTTTTTAATGAACAATGGGGCTTGTTCGACAGCATTAACGTGTCCAACTTTGCGCAGAATCTTGACCCGCATCGTTTGATTAACGAGAACAGCGGTTGCTGCGGATACCCGCAATCCACTGTCGGTCACATGAAGGATTATCACTACTACTCTCCACCCAATATGCCCGGACCGGACGACAACCGGGCAATTGCCAACGGTGAGTACGGCGGTGTGGTGTTGGTAAAATCTGGTCATTTGTGGGACCCCAACTACTGGTCCACTTGGGCGCGCGTCGTCAACAGTGATCAGGAATTGACGGACGTGCTGGTCGACTACGCCGGTCAACTGGTGAACCTGCGTAACATCAAAGGCCTGAGTGCGGCGGTCTATACCCAATGGACGGATGTCGAGGGCGAGGTAAATGGCCATTACACCTATGATCGCAAACTGGCCAAGGGTGACTGGAACGCTATTCGGTCTGCGCTGCAGTCAACCTATAACAGCAGTATTCCGTCCGTTATGCCGCCTTCCGGTTATATCGCCTGGGAAAGCCACAATATTGATGGCAATTTTATCCGCCATCAGATCAGCCGAGGCCGGATCGACCATACAGTGGCGCCTGTCGATGACGCCTATTGGAAAATGGTGCCGGGGCTAGCCGGGGCGGGCGTGTCCTTTCAGTCCATTGGCTTTCCAAATTCCTACCTGCGCCATCGCAATGGCGAAATCTGGCTGGATGCCAACGATGGTACCCAGCTATATCGCGAAGACGCCACCTTCTACCAGCGCGCCGGTCTGGCGGACGCTTCGAAAACCTCGTTCGAGTCCTACAATTATCCCGGCCGTTACATCCGCCATCGGGATTTCCTGCTTTACTCGGAAGCGGTAAGCGATGACCTTGGCCGGCGGGACGCGACATTTTCCATGTTTGTCGGCAATGCCAGCGATATTACTGATTCTGGCGGTTCGGTCAGCTCGGAATACAGCGACTGGCCCAATGGCGAAGGTATCGACAATCTGATCGACAATCGTTTTGATACGAAATACCTGACCTTTCACAATGCCGGTTGGGTTCAGTTTGAAGCGGACAGCAATGCCATAGTGACCGGCTACTCGATCATGTCCGCCAACGATGCGCCCGAGCGTGACCCATTGAGCTGGACGCTGCAAGGGTCCAACGATGGCAGCAACTGGTCAACCATCGACAGCCGCTCAGGCCAGGACTTCGCCAGCCGTTTTGAACGGCGCCGATTCAATTTCAATAACGCCAGCAGTTACAGCCATTACCGTTTGAACCTGAACAACAACAGCGGCTCGATTCTGCAATTGGCGGAACTTGAGCTGTTCGGCGTGACAGGCAGCGGTTCGTCCAGTTCAAGCAGTTCATCAAGCTCATCCTCCAGCAGTTCATCCGGTGGCTTCACGCAGTTCGTCGAAGCGGAGAATTACACCGCCATGGCCGGTGTGCAGACGGAACCCACGACTGACGTTGGCGGTGGTTTGAATGTCGGTTGGATTGATGCCAATGACTGGATGGCATACGCCGGCATTACCTTTCCGACCACGGGCACCTACCGAGTGGAATACCGCGTTGCCAGCCTCAATGGCGGCACGTTGTCACTGGACCTGAATGCCGGTCAGACTCAACTGGGACAGCTCAATATTCCGGCTACGGGTGGCTGGCAGAACTGGATAACCATATCGCACGATGTCCAGATTCAAGCGGGTACTCATGACGTGGGCATTTTTGCGCCGCAAGGCGGGTGGAACATCAACTGGTTCAGAATTACGGAGTTATAAGCTCCTGGCAGGAATTCGTCAAAGCGAAAAATCTAATAATTGGAGTTGATATGCTCATGAATAACTCACGTCGCCTTTATTTTGCAAACATTCCCGGCGCATGCCTGTTACTGTTTTTTTCCACATTAGCTTCCGCCGCTGTGACCTGGCCAGCTGATCAGCTGCTGCCGAGTTTTTCCACACCGGCGCAAACTCAGGATCTTTTTGTTCTGCGCGAAGCGCCCAAGCGCTGGCAGGCCGAAGGCTCGTCCCTTTCCCATAAAACCGGGCGTCTGGAGACGGACGGCTGGCTCTGCCAGGTCGGCATTGATGCGCCCAATGACCACATGATTTACGGGCCCTATGACGCGAGTCTTCCAGCCGGTCCCAACGTGGCCGAGTTCCGCATGAAGATCGACAACAACACGGCGAATAATGATCCTGTTGCTATCATCGATGTTCGCGATGCCACCACCGGTCAGGGTCTTGCCTCCCAAACCATTACTCGTCAGCAATTCCCGGTGGCCGGGAGCTATACAACTTTTTCCCTGCTGTTCAATCTTGCGGCAGAAGGCCGCGCTCTAGAGTTGCGCGTTTACTGGATGGGCACTGCCTATCTCAAGGTGGACTGGGTGGGCGTCACGCGCAACCAGTCTTCCGATGAAATGGTGCTGTTCGCCTCTCTCAAGGGCATAATCAATAAAACCCAGCCGCGCATTTTCTCCTACGAGGGTGATGCCTTTGCTGAGGGTAAATATACCTGGCTGCAGTCGCTCGGTTTGGGCTGGTCGGAGCCGGCGGACAAATGGGACCTGATCACCAAGTATCGCAGCGAGATTGACGGGCTGGTGGTTTACGACAGTGCCCAGCCCCACACCATCAACCTCGCAACCACCATCGCGGGTGATCACAACGCGCTTATCACCTCGCCTCTTTTGGCCTCGCGCCTGACGGCCGCGCCCTACAACCTGCCGATTCTGGTGGATTTTCGCGGCCAGTTCAGCAGCAAGCTGGATGTTTACCAAACGCTCTTCAACAACTATTGGCCGAACCTCACTCACCGGCTGCTTATCGGTCTGAACCCGAACGTCCATAAGGCGGCACTGCGCGAATATGCAACGGCCCTGGGCGCGGCAGTCATATGGCTCGACCCGGAAGTAGCTGCGGAGAGTCAGTTGCTGAACAGCTTTCTCTCCACCATGGATCCCGGAGCCAACTATATGGGTTGGTGGCCCGAGGAAGGGCCTGGTGTGGAAAGAGCCTCTCAATATGGCATTGCGACTATCGCCAGTGACTGGTCCACCAACCTCACGGTGCACAGCGGCATGCCGCGCACGATCAACACCAAACCCATACCGCCCAAACCGCCATTGCAGAACAAGATCTATGTCGCTTTCATACTGAGTGACGGGGACAACCTGCAATACGTCGAGCACCTGATGCGCAAACTGTGGAACAACCCGGATCGCGGCAAGGTGCCGATTGGCTGGACGGTATCGCCCGCCATGGTGGATGCAATGCCCGGCGCGCTCAACTTCTACTGGGAAACCTCCACGGCAAATGACAATCTGATTTCCGGCCCGTCCGGTTACGGCTATACCTATCCGAATAGCTGGCCCAGCGCGGCGCAGTTGGATCAGTTTGTCGCCAAAACCGAGGATTACAATCGCCGCGCCGGCCTGCGCGTGGTGACCGTGTGGAACACAATTGTTGGCGGCATCGACGCCGATGTCGGTTACAGCTTTGCCAACAATGCTCCATCTTTGCTCGGACTGACTGCGCAAAATACCGGCGGCGGGCTCACCATTTACAACGACCTGCCCAGCATGGCGCTGTCTTGCAACTACTGCACCGACGAGCAAGCCATGCTCAACCATATTGCCAACGCGGCGGCGGGATGGAACGGCGCCGAGCCGCGCTTTGCCATCATTCAGGCGCAACCCTGGACCAATGTGCGGCCAACCAGTTTTCTCAATGTCGCCAACTCCCTCAACAGTGATTACGTTGTGGTTCGGCCGGACCACCTGTTCATGCTGCTGCGCGAGGCCAATGGTTTGACCATCAATCCCGGCGGCATTGATATCACCAACCTGGGCGGCCTGATAAGTTCACAATACACGGATTGGCCGAGTGGTGAGGGCAATACCAACCTGATCGACAACAATGTGAACAGCAAATACCTGACCTTCCACGCATCGGGATGGGTTCAGTACCAGGCACCGGAATCCTATGTCGTTACCGGCTATACCCTGACCTCCGCCAATGATGCGCCGGAACGGGACCCCTTGAGCTGGACACTGCAGGGCTCGAACGATGGCAGCAGTTGGGCGACCCTCGACAGTCGATCCAACGAAGATTTCCCCAACCGTTTCCAGACACGCCAGTTCAACGTGAGCAACGCCAACAGCTACAGCCACTACAGGTTCAATCTGAATAACAACAGCGGTGGCATTCTGCAACTGGCGGAAATGGAACTTTTCGCTGGCGGTTCCTCGAGCACCAGCTCTTCCAGTAGTTCGAGCAGTTCATCATCCAGCAGCTCGTCATCAAGTAGTTCATCCGGCGGCTTCACGCAGTTTGTCGAAGCGGAAAATTACACCGCCATGGCCGGTGTGCAGACGGAAGCCACGACGGACGTCGGCGGTGGTTTGAACGTCGGCTGGATTGATGCCAATGACTGGATGGCCTTTGCGGGCATCAACTTCCCGTCCACGGGCACCTATCGCGTGGAATACCGCGTTGCCAGCCCGAGCGGCTCCGTATTGTCGCTGGACCTGAACGCCGGCCAAATTCAACTGGGGCAACTCACTATCCCCGCCACGGGCGGCTGGCAGAACTGGACAACCATATCCCACGACGTCCAGATTTCAGCGGGTACCCATGACGTGGGCATCTTTGCACCGCAAGGGGGATGGAATATCAACTGGTTCAGAATTACCAAGCTTCAATAAATCTTTTTGCCGGCCAGACAGCTTTATGTCTGGCCGGCATTTATCGATACGCCTTCACAAAGGATCTCTAAAATGACTTGCAAGAGAGATAAAAAAATAACGATATGGTCAATACTCTTTATTTCTACGACATTAAGTTTCGGGACATCCGCTCAATCCAATATCTACAGCGATGCGGCGGAACTGCTGCAGCAAACGACGCATAACACTTATATTTCATCCGCCGGTTTTTACTATACCCACGATCCCGACACCGGCTTTGATTTCTGGTGGAACGCCAACGGCCTGGATGCGCTGACGGAAGGTTTTATCAGAACGCGCAACAGTACTTACCAACAACGCATGAAAAATCTGTTGCACGGTATCCGTGATCACCACGGCGGTTATATAAACCACTTCTATGATGATATGGAATGGCTGGGTCTTGCCAGCATCAAGGCCTACAAAGCCACTGGCGACAGTGAGTACCTGGATGTGGCCAATTTACTTTGGCAGGACATTCTCACCGGCAGAAGTCCGGAATATTACGGGTCAATATCCTGGAACAAGGGTTGCCATCCGTCCTGCAAGAATGCCATTTCCAATTCTCCGGCAGCGCTGCTGGGCGCGCAACTGCATCGCATCACCGGCAACGCCCAGCAATTGCAGATCGCACAGGAAATTCATGCCTATGTCAAAAACATACTGGTGTCACCCACCGGTGGTGTCTACGACGGCTGGAATTCATCAACCGGCGAGACAAACACCAACCCGGACTGGATATTCTCTTATAACGTCGGCATGTATATCGCCGCCAGCGTCGAGCTGTATGAAATCACCGGTAATCAGACTTATTTGAACGATGCCATCCACTCGGCCGAACATGCCTTTAACGAACGCATGGTCGATGGCGTTTTTTATACCAACGAAAGTGGCCAGGGCGATGGCGGCCTGTTCAAGGGTATCTTTATACGCTCGCTGGCGAAGCTGGCGCGGGAAGGCGATCTGCCGACCGAAACCCGGCAGCGGTATTTCGATGCCATCGAATACAATGCGCAGATTCTTATGGAAAGGGGCACGAGATCCGACAACTTGGTCGGGCCGGT
>CAZEWY010000053.1:0-17767 GCA_964515945.1 uncultured Cellvibrionaceae bacterium | reverse complement strand
CTAACAGCCCGCCTCTCCCTCAGCGTTCAGACTCATTTGAGTATTGGAAAATACTGAGGAGGCGATCCAGCCCAGCCACACCCCGGCGCCCAATTGTACTGCTACCGTTGCTCCCTTCCGGGCCTGGCGGGGTTCACAGCGAATTGTCGCGAGGGGACCAGACTGGACCACCATTGCAGACTCGGGCCGACGACCCGAGGGCGCGCATTATGGCAGCTTTGCCAGGGATTGCAAATGACTGCCGCGCGCCAATGGTCGACCTCAGAGCACCCTGACGCGAATCACGTGCTCGACGGCATTGATGGCCGCCAGAACCGCTTCCGTGGGTGCCGATTCCAGGTCGAGAATGTTGTAGGCCACTTCATTGCGGCTCTTGTTGACCATGTCTATGACGTTCACATTGTGCTCGGCAAAAATCGACAACACATGCCCCAGCACGCCGGAGACGTTCTGATTGCTGAAGGTCAAACGACAGGCGTTGGAGCCCCGGCTCATGGCGATGTGGGGAAAATTCACGGAATTGGTGATGTTGCCGTTCTCGAGGAAATCGCGAAGCTGGTTGGCCGCCATAACGGCACAGTTTTCCTCGGCCTCGGCCGTGCTGGCCCCGATGTGCGGCAGCGCTATAACGTCGTCACGACCGATCAGGCAAGGCTCCGGAAAGTCACAGATATACTGACGCAGGTGCCCGGCATCCAGGGAAGCCACGATCGCCTGGGGGTCGACAATGGCGTCGCGGGCAAAATTCAGCAGCGCTGCGCCCTTTTTCATGCTTTTGAGCGTCTCGGCATTGATCATGTGCCGCGTCGCCTCTATAGCCGGCACATGCAGGGATACATAGTCCGCTTCGCTCAGAAGCGCCAACAGGCTTTCCTTGCGCTGCACCTGGCTTGGCAGGCGCCAGGCCGACTCCACGGACAGGGCCGGATCATAGCCAGCCACTTTCATGCCCATGGCCAGCGCCATTTCAGCCACCAGGGAACCAATAGCTCCCAGGCCGACGACACCCAGGGTCTTGCCCATCAATTCATTGCCGGCGAAACGCTTCTTTTCCTGCTCGAGCAGTTTTGACATCTCCTCGGCGTCGGTCATATGACCAAGGGTGCCGACAAACGCCCTGCCCTGCAGAATGCCGCGGGAGTTCAACAGCATACCGGCCATTACCAGCTCTTTAACGGCATTGGCGTTGGCGCCCGGCGTGTTGAACACTACTATACCGCGCGCGGTGTATTCGCCGACGGGGACATTATTCACGCCGGCCCCGGCTCTGGCCACCGCCTTCACCGTCTCCGGCACGGCTTCGCCGTGCAGCTTCTGGCTGCGCAACAGATAGGCGTCGGGACTGCCGATCTCGCTGGCCACTTCGTAGTGGGTACGTGGGAAGGCGTTGAGGCCCTTTTCGGAAATCTTGTTGTAGGTCTTGATCTTGAACATGCGGCATTCCATGGTTGTATTTGGCGTTTTAACCGGGCCGGCGCTACTCAGCGCACTTTCGTGGGCCCGGGAATCAGTCGTGGACTCAGGCAGTAACCTGTCTATAACCCCATTCCAGCCAGGGCATCAGGGCTTCCAGGTCAGCCTTTTCCACTGTGGCGCCACACCAGATGCGCAGTCCGGGCGGTGCATCGCGGTATGAGCCTATGTCGTAAGCCACTCCTTCCTTTTCAAGCAGCTTGGCCAGGGCTTTCACCTGCTCGGGTGTCGCGTCTATGTTCAGGCAGACGCTGGTATTGGAAGTGGTCGCTTCGGTCGCCGCCAAAAAGCTGATCCAGTCATTGATGGCGACAAAGTCCTGAATAACTTTCAGGTTTTCATTGGATCTCTGAATGGCGGCGCTGAGCCCGCCAATGGAACGCACCCAGCCCAGGGCATCGAGATAGTCAGCGACGCAGAGCATGGAAGGCGTATTGATAGTTTCCCCCCGGAAGATGCCTTCGATCAACTTGCCGCCCTTGGTCATGCGGAAAATCTTCGGCATCGGCCAGGACGGTGTATAGTTTTCCAGGCGAGCCACGGCGCGCGGGCTCAGGATCAGCATGCCATGAGCGCCTTCACCTCCAAGCACCTTCTGCCAGGAGAAGGTCACTACATCGAGTTTTTCCCAGGGCATGTCCATGGCAAAGACCGCTGAGGTGGCATCGCAGATAGTCAGGCCCTGGCGATCATCGGCGATCCAGTCGCCATTGGGCAGTTTCACGCCGGATGTGGTGCCGTTCCAGGTAAAGACAACGTCATTGTCAAAATTTACGGCGCTCAGATCCGGCAACTGACCGTAATCCGCTTCCATCACACGCACATCCCTCAGCTTCAACTGCTTGGTGATGTCGGTGATCCAGCCGGAGCCGAAGGATTCCCACGCCATGACATCCACCGGGCGCTCGCCCAGCAGCGACCAGAGCGCCATTTCCACGGCGCCGGTATCCGATGCCGGTACCACACCCACGCGATAGCCCTCAGGCAGCTTCAGCAGTTCCGCGGTTTCACTACAGGCGCGCCCTAAAGCCACCTTGCCCAGTGCGGAACGGTGAGAACGACCCAGAGTTTCCAACTCCAGCTTATTCACATCGTAACCCGGGCGTTTGCTACAGGGACCGGATGAAAAATTCGGGTTGTTGGGCTTAACTTGCGGCTGCATGTAATTCCTCAAACATAGTGAAGTCAAAAGAAAGGTCACCAGCTTACCGACTGCCTAACCGCCGTGAATGTTGGCTTATGGGGGTAGCGTGGATTCGGTGGCGCGGAAAATGGGCGCCATTATGCCAGTTATCCGCCTATTTACCCAGCGGCGGATTAAAAAATCCTGTCCAGCGACAATTCAGCCTGGCCCGTCCAACCGGAGCCAGAAGCCGGCCCGTCAACCGGGACCGAACTCTTCCCTGTACCTCGCGCGGAAACCTGCACAGAAATTGCAGTCGTCGCAGTCGCCTCGGGCCGGCTGGCCCGAATTCATGACCATCAGTTCTGTGAAAAGTAACCAAGGAGAAAGTATGGGTAGAGTAGCTCTTGTCACCGGCGGAACCCGCGGCATTGGAGAAGCCATTTCGGTGAGACTCAAGAAAGCCGGCCATGTCGTTGTCGCCAATTATCTGGGAAATGATCAGGCAGCAGAGGCTTTCAAGGACAAATATGATATTCCGATTTACAAATTCGATGTCGCCAATTACCAGGAATGCAGCGAGGCCATCTCGTCAATTGCCAAGGATCTGGGTCCCATTGAAATACTGGTCAACAATGCCGGTATTACCCGCGATGGCACCCTGCACAAGATGACCCTGGACAGCTGGCACCAGGTGCTGGATACAAACCTGAGCGCCTGCTTCAATACCTGTCATCTGACCATTGAAGCCATGCGGGCTCGCGGTTTCGGTCGCATTATCAACCTGAGTTCCATTAACGGCCAGGCCGGCCAATTCGGGCAGACAAACTACGCAGCAGCGAAGTGTGGCATCCTCGGGTTCACCAAGGCCCTGGCGCAGGAATGTGCCGGCAAGGGCATCACAGTCAATGCCCTGGCGCCCGGGTATATTGCCACTGACATGCTGCGCGCCGTGCCCGAAGAAGTGCTGAAGAAAATTGTGGCTTCCATTCCCGTTGGCCGACTGGGCGAGGCGGACGAAGTGGCCCGCGGAGTGGAATTCCTGGTAGCCGAAGACGCCGGTTTCATCACCGGTTCCACCCTGTCCATCAATGGTGGTCAACACATGTACTGACGGGGATGCCCGCTACTTGTAGCGGGCATCGGCAATTGCCTGTTGGGTACCTCAGGAGCGAGGCGCGGTCGATTTGCCCGTATTTTTCGCCTGCGCTGCTTTCCCCGCAGTCTGGGCCGCGGCCTGATTGGCCGCCTGGGTAGCAGCCTTGGCTGACTGCTGGGCCGCGTCCGCAGGCTTCGCGAAAGCTTCTCCGAGAGCGCTGCCATCCATGGACCCTATGGAATCCTGCATGAGGCCACTCATCTTTTCCTGGGCCTCGGTCAGCAGCGCATAGGAATCCTTGGCCGTACTGCTGACCCGCTGATTCACCTTGTCCCAGAAATCCTTTTGGGACGTATAGAAGGATTCAATATCCCGCTTGTCAGAGAGGCCTCGCGCGTAGTTCACGCCATCATTCCACATGTCCGACATCAAGCCCGTCTGCTTTTCCGCCAGCGCTTCGAACGTCTGGGCGTTCAGCGCCATCATGTCTGTCATGGGTTTAAAAAACTGCTCTGATTGCTGAAAAATAGGGTTGTTCATCATTAACTCCTGTGATTTTCCGCTGAATGCTGCGCTGCACAATTTAGCAGTAAGTCTAATGACCATTCCCACAAGCGTCAACGCGCCACCGAGCTTTCTGACGCCAGACTACAGATTGTTTATTTATCATGGCTACAGCTCCTTATAACCAACATAGAAGGTTGCCAACAAAAACTAAACGTAAAAAAAAGCCCGGTACTCATACCGGGCTTTGGGCAAGCATATATTGGTTGAACGGCTATCGAGACGTGGATGACCTGACAGCATCGCCGGCCCGCTCCTGAGCACTGGCAAAAAACTCATAGGCATCGGTGGACGCATTGATCATCTTTTCCTGCACACCTTCAAGATAAGACTTCTGTACCTGATAGACACCACTGAAATCCTTTTGGGAACCCAGTTCCTTGGCAAAGCCGATGCTCTGGTTAAGCATGTCGGTAAAGAAATCTTTCTGTTTTTCAGCCGCTTCCTGCATGATCTGGCTGTTTATGGCCATCAGGTCGCCTATGGGCTTGAATGCGGACTGGGCTTGTTCAGACATTTTTTCGTACATGATCTCGCTCCTTAATATGGGATCTGTCAGAGTCGCAGCACAGCTATGCTGCACTGCACAATTTCAGATGAATTGTACGAGGGCATTTGAATGACTGCAAGATAAATTGCTGCAATGCACAAATATGGCAAGATCATTTCGTAATAACAGGAACCCCTGTTAATCCTTGGATTTTTTATCCCCGGTGTCAGTCTTCCCACCGGAACGCGACCGGCCTTTCTGAGCACCCGACAAATTGCCCCACATGGCCAGGTTTTGTTCCATCATCTGATTGAAAACATTCAGCGGTGAGGCTTCCATGAATTCCTGCATCACCCCCTGCATGGCTTCCTGACGGTCGAGGAAAGTTGCAATGCTCTGTTCGAGATACTGACGCATGAACACCTGCAGATCGCTGCCGTAAAAACGTATCAGTTGTTTCAGCACTGTCTGTGTCAAGAGCGCCTGCTGTTCGTTGCCCTCCTGCTCACTGATAATTTGCAGAAGAATCGACTTGGTAAGGTTTTCACCGGTCTTGGAATCGATGACTTCAAATTCCTGATGCAACATCACCAGTTCCTTGATGGCCTCCAGATTGATGTACTGGCTCTTGGAAGTGTCATACAGGCGGCGGTTGGGGTATTTTCGGATGGTGACCACAATAGTCTCTGAATTCGGATGTGTTCGGGGAGCCGCTGAACTGATCCACTGAGCATGGCCAGGGCAAAAGTCCAGACAGCGATTTATCTGCACGATTAACCGAATAAGATCGGCCATCGATACGCTTGAGTATACCGGCTTTTGACTTGGGTTGAAAAACAGCGGTCGGCTTAAGCGATTTCTTCACCCGATCGCTGCCAGGTCTCCAGGCGAACCCGCACGTAATCTCCCGGCGCGTCCCCGATGGGAGCATAAATTTTACTGCCGGGCTGGCGCGCTTTTCGCCGTGTGCCGGATCGTGCTGTCAGCCAATTGTTCCAGTCCGTCCACCAGGAACCCTGTTGCTGACGCGCGTGCGCAAGCCAGTCCTGTGCCTGGCCCGGCAGGGAACCGTTGACCCAGTGTGGGTATTTTCCACTCGCCGGCGGATTCACCACACCCGCCACGTGACCAGATTCCGTCAGCACAAAACGTACGTCACCACCCAGCGCAAGCGCGCTTTTATAGGCGCCATGCCAGAGGACAATATGGTCTGACATGGCCGCAAGATAATAGGCCGGGGTTGTCACCGCCCGCAAATCGATGGACGAGCCATCAATCTCCAGCCCGCCCGGTTCAATCAGCCGGTTTTCCATGTACATGTTGCGCAGATAATACAGGTAGGCGGGTCCGGGAATGTTGGTGGAATCACTGTTCCAGTAGAGTATATCGAAGGGCAGCGGATCCTTGCCCTTGAGATAGTTGTCAATGAAAAATGACCAGAAGAGGTTGTTTTCCCGCAACAGACTAAAGCTCAACGCCAGAACCCGACCGTCCAGATAGCCTTGCCGTTTGATATTTTTCTCGAGCAGAGGATAGGAGTATTCGGAAATATAACTGCCCACTTCTCCCGGCTCTGAAAAATCCAGCAATGTCGTCAGAAAACTGAGTGACTCGATGCGCTCATCCTTTTGCCCAAGCAGATAAGCCTGGCTGAGGGCGAGCAAGGTGCCACCCACACAGTAGCCAGCCACATTGATTTTGTGCGCGCCCGAACAGGCTTCGACGACATCCAGTGCGGCAACGACGCCCTTGTATACATAATCCTCGAACTGGATATGGCGCAGATTCGCATCGGGATTGGCCCAGGAAATCATAAATACCGCGTGCCCCTGGTCCACCAACCACTTCACCAGGGATTTCTTTTCATTGAGGTCCAGAATGTAATATTTGTTGATAAAGGGTGGAATGATCAGCAATGGCGTTTTAAAAACCGTTTCCGTCGATGGCTGATACTGGATAAGCTCCATGAGTTCATTGCGGAATACGACCTTGCCCGGCGTCGTCGCCAGATCCTCTCCAAGGGTGAAGGCGTCCGCCGCGACCTGTGTGATTTTAAAAGCGTCCGCTGGGCTGTTTTCCAGATCGCGCATGAAATTGTCGATTCCGCGGGCGAGATTATCGCCCTGGCTCTGCAATATTTCCCGGCAAACTTCGGGATTGGTGAGCGCGTAATTTCCGGGCGCCATGGAGTTGATGAACTGCCGCGTGAAAAAACGCAGCTTTTCGGCCGCTTTCTTGTCTTCAAACTCGAAGCTGTTCACCAGTCGGGTCATGTAATCGGCGTTGAGCAGGTAAGCCTGCCTCACATAACTGAACAGCGGATTTCCGGTCCAGTCCTTGTCCTTGAAGCGCTGATCGTCATCAGTTTCCCGTATGATATTTTCCAATGGCTCACCCAGCATGGCGCGCGCCGCGCTTTGCATAAGCGCCTGCTGCTTCTGCATGAATTCGGCCTGCTGTCGCATAAAAATTTTGGGGTCGATCTTGATTGCGGTCTCTGATTTTTGTGTTCGCTCATGGCCACTGCCCACCGCACTTTCCATTTTTTCTGAATCCATTCCCCCTGAATTCACCTCGTCTGGCTCGCTGAGGATACGCTTCATGACGTCCTGCATCATGTCGTTGAACACATCACTGAACCTGTCGATGTACTGCAGAACTTCCGCTTGATTTTCGCGATTCATAAAGGGTTCCATGTCCCGGTTATTGTTCGACCTAATGTTGGGTAACGCCGCATCGCGTTACGTTCCCATCACTCATCACCCATAACTCAATCATTTCGCTGTCCAACCGCCGTCGAGGACCAGTGTTTGCCCCGTCATATTTTTGGCCGCTGGCGATATCAGGAAGTTGATGCTGCCAACCAGTTCATCCATGGCGATAAAGGCCTTCTTTGGCATGGGTTCCAGCATGATGTTGTTGATCACTTCGTCTTCCGAAATGCCGTGTTCGCTCGCCTGCTGTGCTATCTGTTTTTCCACCAGGGGCGTTTTGACGTAGGAGGGACAAATGGTATTGATAGTGATGTCAAAATCGGCGGTTTCCAGCGCAACAACTTTTGAGAAGCCGAGCAAACCATGTTTTGCGGCGACGTAAGCGCTTTTGTAAGGCGAAGCCACCAGCGCATGGATGGACCCAATATTGACGATCCGCCCGAAGCCACGTCCTTTCATGCCGGGCAGGAGCGCCCGCGTCAGCATGGCCGGCCCCACCAGCAAAATCTCGTTGAGCAAACGCCAGCGGTCCGGAGGAAAGGCTTCGAGTTTGGCGACCTGCTGAATACCGGCATTATTCACCAGAATATCGACGCTGCCCGCTCGCTCCGACACAGTGTCTATATCGGCCTGACTGCTGACATCCAACTTCATCGCCCGGGCCTTGCCTCCCCTGGCCACTATGTCGCGAGCAACGCGATCGGCGGCCTGTTCATCCAGATCCGAGACAATGACCTCTACACCCGTGTCAGCAAGACCTTCAGCAAGTGCGAGACCAATTCCGCTTGCCGCACCTGTAATTAACGCGAGTCGGGACATGATTCTTCCTTGGTTAATAGCTGCCTGAGGAACCTTTGGGCCATAGGGGCTCAGGATAGACAAATGTGGGGGAGTCTGGTTCCGGGATCTCCAGCCGTGGATCAGTACAGACAGGTGGACGCGGGGCATGAATATTGCGACCATTAATGAAATAAAAAAAGGCGCGATGACCCGAGGTCCCGGTGAAGGAAATTCCATTGACAACGAGCGGCATCGACAGGACCCGAATTTCACTGGCCGAAAAGCTCGGCTATGCCTCCGGCGATGTGGCTTTCAGCATCTACTGGAACCTCTTCGCCATCTACCTCCTGTATTTCTATACCGATGTGTTCGGTCTTTCCGCCGCGGCGGCGGGCACCCTCTTTCTGGTCACCCGCGCCTGGGACAGTTTCAGCACACCGCTGATGGGCATTGTTGCGGATCGCACACACAGTCGCTGGGGGAAATTCCGGCCCTGGCTGTTATGGGGCTCACTGCCCTTGTGCGTGCTCTGTGTGCTGGGCTTCTCCACACCGGATTTCTCCGCCACGGGCAAACTCATCTACGCCTACAGCACCTATCTATTAATGGTGACACTCTTTACCCTGACCAATATCCCCTATTCCGCGCTCCTCGGGGTCATTACACCCAATACCCATGAACGCAACCTGATCTCCTCCTGGCGCTTCGTGGGCGCCTTCGGCGGCGCGCTGCTGGTGCAGTTATCCCTGTTGCCACTGGTGCATTTTCTCGGTCGCGGCGATTCCCGCTGGGGATTCAGCAGCGCCTTGATGGTCTATGGATTTCTCGCCTTGGCATTGTTTGCGGTCACCTTTTTTATGACCCGCGAGCGGGTACACCCCCGCCCTCAACCGGTGTCGGTGCGGCGGGACCTGCGGGACCTGGCCGCAAACCGGCCATGGCTCATCCTTTTCGCGGTCAGCTTTCTCACCATGACCTACTTTTCCATGCGCCACAGCAGCACGCTCTATTACTTCAAGTACTACGTCGGCAACGCCTCCCTCTCCACCCTGTTCCTCGCTGGCGGCTCCCTTTTCATGATTCTGGGAACGCTGCTGACCCAGACCCTGGTCAGGCACTTCGGCAAGGCGCGCCTGTTCGCCGCCCTGTTGCTGGCCGATGGACTGCTTATGGGCGCCTTCTATTTTGCGCAACCCGACGACCTTATCCTGATATTCGGGCTACATTTCGCCGCCATGCTATTTGTCGGCCCCTCGATTGCCATGATCTGGGCAATGTATGGCGATACCGCCGACTATTCCGAGTGGCGCACCCGTCGGCGCGCGACGGGCCTGGTTTATTCCGCCGCGGTCTTTGCACAGAAGATGGGGGCCGCCATAGGCGCGGCTCTGGTGGGCTGGGCCTTGTCCTGGTTTCATTTCAAACCCAACGTCGATCAGGCGCCGGAAACCCTCGAAGGTATCAGGCGCGTGATCAGCCTCTACCCCAGCGCCCTCTCCTTCCTCGCTGCCGCGACCGTGATTTTTTATCCCCTGGAGCCGGTCGTCATGGAAAAAATCGAGCGCAAACTGGCATTGCGAAAATCGCAAGGGGAAAAACGATCCGCAGGTCGGGTTAGGCGAATGCCGTAGCCCAACAGGCCGGAACCCATTGTGTTGGGTTGCGCCGCTGCGCGGCTAGCGCCAACCTATGGGCAGGCGGGTCGGTTTTCAGACATTGTTCAATTGGCTCGGCATCGCTAGAATTCGCGCTGAATTCACTCTTTGCCACTGAGCCCGCGCCACCATGCCCGACACGTCCAACAAAGATACCCTGTACGCCCAACCCAGCGATGTGGTGGGCGGTTTTCGTTTTGATCAGACGGTGGTCGATGTTTTTCCCGACATGATTGCACGTTCAGTACCGGGCTATGGGACCATCATTCACATGATCGGCCAGATCGCCGAGCGCTACGCCCAGTCCGGATCCCGCTGCTACGATCTGGGTTGTTCCCTGGGCGCGGCGACCCTGGCCATGCGCCACCGCATTGCCGCCGCCGATACCCGCATAGTCGCCGTCGACAACTCCGCCGCCATGATTGAACGCTGCCGGACCGTCATCGAGGCAGACAGTGGCGAAGTGCCGGTGGATCTGGTCTGCGCCGATCTGCAGGACGTCGCCGTTGCCGATGCCTCCGTCTGCGTGCTGAATTTCACTTTGCAGTTCATCCCCGTGGAACAGCGTCTGGATATACTGACGCGCCTGTATCGGGGCATGCGGCCGGGCGGCGTTCTGATTCTGTCGGAAAAAATCGCCTTCAGTGAGCCCGAGCACCATCAGTTGATGATCGACCTGCACCACAATTTCAAACGCGCCCACGGCTACAGTGAACTGGAAATTGCCCAGAAGCGCAGCGCACTGGAGAACGTTCTGTTGCCGGAAACCGTGGAAGTGCACCGCGAACGGTTGGCCAGCGCCGGCTTCCGCTCCACGGATCTCTGGTTCCAGTGCTTCAATTTCGCCTCTTTCGTGGCTTTCAAATGATCGACTACAGCCCTCTCCTGGATTTCATCCGCACTTCGGATCTCGCGGCCTGGGCCGAGCAACTGCCCACGGATATTGCCGAGGGTATATCCACCCGACGTTACGGCGATTTGCCTGGCTGGTATCACGCACTCGACAGCCTGCCCAGTGCTGTTGCCCGCACCTGTGACTTCACTGATCGCGTGCGCATAGGCACCGCCGACGAAGTCACGCCCCATCAACAATCCATCGTGCGCGAGGCACTGGAGGCGCTGATCCCCTGGCGCAAAGGCCCCTATGAAGTGTGCGGTATCGAACTGGACACCGAGTGGCGCTCGGACTGGAAGTGGGACCGGCTGGCAGGGGCAATCGCACCCCTCGAAGGCCGCCGGATACTGGATGTAGGCTGTGGCAACGGCTATCACTGCTGGCGCATGCATGGTGCCGGCGCCACTCGTGTTATTGGCATAGATCCTTCGCCGCGATTCGTGGTGCAGTTTTACATGCTCAAGAAATTGCTCGCGAGCATCCCACCTGTCGACCTTCTGCCCCTGGGCATAGAACAGCTTCCTGCCAAGCTGGAGGCTTTTGATACCACCTTTTCCATGGGCGTCTTTTACCACCGCCGCTCGCCCATGGACCATTTGCGGGAACTGCTGGATACACTCAGGCCCGGTGGCGAACTGGTACTGGAAACTCTGGTGATAGACGGAGATCTGGGACAGGTACTGGTCCCCGAGGGACGCTATGCCATGATGAACAATGTCTGGTTTTTGCCGTCCTGTCCCACTCTGGCATCCTGGCTTGCGAAAAGTGGATTTGAAAATATTCGCTGCGTGGATGTATCCACTACGAGCACGGAAGAACAGCGCGCGACGGACTGGATGCGTTACCACTCCCTGGAAAACTTCCTCGACCCTGACAATCCGCAGTTGACTGCCGAAGGTCATCCGGCACCCACACGGGCGATATTCGTGGCGCGCAAGCCGGATTGATCTGAATCCGTAAAATGGACTCTGTCCATTGGCCGTCAAACTCCAAAGACATGAATTCGGTGTTTGCTGTTGTGACCGTCGCCAGCATGGATGCTGGTGTAGAGCCTATAGGGACGTATTCACGGCGTGTCACAACAGTGAACACCGGATTCATGTCTCCCCCGATACTGGATGCGTGCACCTTTACGGCAGAATCCGGGCTGTTTCTTTCGTGGGACCGGTGGCAGCCTACAAATCGAATTCCTGCCGGATCTGTTCACACCAGCGCTCAAGCCGCTCTTCAGTCAATTCCGGCTGCTGGTCTTCATCCAGCGCCAGGCCGACAAACTGGTGGGCACCGATGATTTCGGCCTTGGAGGCATCGAATTCATAGCCGTCGGTCGGCCAGTGGCCGATTATCCTCGCACCCGCCCCCTCGACCACATCGTGCAGCATGCCCATGGCATCCAGGAAAAAATCACCATAGCCAAACTGGTCGCCCAGGCCAAAAAAGGCGACAGTCTTGCCACTGAAATCTATCTCAGAAACATCATCCCAAAACTCTTCCCAGTCGGATTGGATCTGGCCGAAGTCCCAGGTGGAAATACCGAGAATAATCTTATCGTAATGAGTAAACTCAAGTTGAGTCGCATCGGCTATGTCGTGGACATCCACTCTATCCTCGCCCAGCTTCTGTTGTATTCGATAGGCTACGCCTTCGGTATTGCCTTCATCACTGCCAAAAAACAGACCCACTTTCGACACGACCACTCCTTTCCTTTACACCCGGATAGCAAAAACCAATATTTTCCCAACATTATCCATCCAGCACAACTGGAACTAATAACGATACTAGTATGAGCTTCACCTTGTGCCTTATAATAATCATTATCAATAACAACGCCTCAGTGGCCGCACACCGGCAAGAGCAACAGACATGGTGACACTCCCTAGTTCAACAGATAACCCGGAGCCCCAACTGTCACAACGCGATCAGGAAAACGCTTCACCCTCTGATTTTCGTTTGCTGGATTTACAGTTAAATCTCATTCAAAACCTACAGACATCACTCGACCCTAAAGATGTGCTGCACCTGTTCTTCGAGACCGTTCAAGGTTTCGTCAGGGTTCAGGGGCTCGGCTATACCTTCGAGAATGCCCGCATCAACCATCGCTTCGGCACCCCCGGCAAGACCACCGTGGAATTCACCGTCAGTGATTCCGTGGACAACCTCGGCACGCTGAATTTCAGTCGGGAAGCATCCTTTACCGCCACCGAACAGGCGACCTTGAAAACCCTGACCGCCAACCTGTTCTATCCACTGCGCAATGCCCTGCGTTATCAGCAAGCCGTGGAATGCTCCATGCGGGACCCCTTGACCGGGGTTGGCAACCGGACCGCATTGACGCAGGCCTTGACCCGGGAACTGGAAGTGGCTCGCCGCTATAAACGACCATTCAGCCTGATGCTGGTGGATATCGATCACTTCAAGAAGGTCAACGACACGGTCGGCCATACCGCCGGCGACCTGGCGTTACAACATCTGGTGGAAAAAATTTCCGCCAGTCTTCGGCAGATCGACGAGGTCTTTCGCTACGGCGGAGAGGAATTCGTGGTTCTGCTGGCGCAGACAGACAAGGAGTCGGCAATGCTGGTGGCGGAGCGCATTCGCGAGTCCTTGGTCAACGCTCCTCTGGTTCTGAATGATACGCCATTGAAGCTTACGGTGAGTATTGGTGTGAGTAGCTATCGCCGTGATGATTCGGAGGATTGCCTGTTCAATCGTGCCGACCGCGCCCTCTACCAAGCCAAGCGTAGCGGCCGCAACTGTGTTGTCTGCTGCGCGCAACCTCCAGGTAACTTCACAAAATAATCAGGGCGACCGGAATGGCCTTACTTTAGGTTCAAAATGAACTGAGGGCCGATTTGGGGTGGGGCTTTTCAGGACCGTCGCCCGCAGGCCGTTCATTGGCATCCATGCCATCACGGCACTAGTGCATCCTGCACGTCGGATGCGGGCGCAGAGCCCCCATGGATGGGTCCACGGCGTGTCCTGGAAAGCCCACCCCGAAGCGGACCGGCGAACGGAACCGCTTAATAAGCGCCATTCAGGGCGACCGCTTTTTCGGCTTCACAGGAGCAGCGCCGCGGGATGATGCCCGTAGGCGTTGCTGATGCCGGTCCCGGCTGCGTTTGTCGGCATCGGAGTATTTTTTCTTCGGTGGCGGTTGCAGACCCGCCGTCGCGCACAGCTCAGCGATTTCCTCGTCGCTGAGTTCAATCCACTGCCCCGCCCTGACGTGGGAGGGAATGAAGATGTTGCCAAACCGCACGCGTTTCAGTCGGCTCACGCGCACTTCCTGGGATTCCCACAGACGGCGAACCTCGCGGTTGCGCCCTTCCATCACCACGCAGTAAAACCAGCGGTTGGCGCCTTCACCGGAACCTTCGACGATATCCGTGAAGCGGGCGATGCCGTCTTCGAGCAGCACACCTTCCCGCAGGCGTTTGAGCATATCGCTGTCGACCTCGCCCTGAATGCGCACCAGATATTCCCGATCGATCATGGAGGATGGATGCATCAGTTTATTGGCAAGTTCGCCATCGGTGGTAAACAGCAACAAGCCACTGGTGTTGAAATCCAGGCGACCCACTGAAATCCAGCGACCGCTTTTCAGGGACGGCAGGTTGTCGTAGACGCTCGGCCGTTTTTCCGGATCCGAACGTGAACAGATTTGTCCCTCGGGCTTGTTGTATAGCAGAACCCGAGTAGCTTCGCGGGTCGCCACCTTGGCGGTGATCTGCTTTCCAGCGTACTGGATCTTGTCGCCATTGCGGACCCGCGCCCCTAACGTAGCCAGGCTACCGTTGACCACCACCCGGCCTGCCGCTATGGCGCGTTCCATTTCACGCCGGGAGCCTAAACCGGCCGTGGCCAATACCTTTTGCAATTTTTCATCATTGGGCTTGTCCTGGCGGAATTTATCATCGCCGGATTTGCCACTGCGAGATTGGTCATTATGGGGCTGGTTATTACGAGGCATGGAAATGCTCTATTGGTGTTCGTTGGCGGGATCTTCCGGCGACCCTTGCGGGTGGTCGGCAGAGTCCTCGTCAGAATCTGGGTTGGCAAAAAGGCTGTGCGCGGCATATTTGTCGGAGCCGGCGGTCTTGTTTTCATCACTATCCGGCTCATCGGACCCTGCCTTGTGCAGCTCTTCCTCGGCTTCGCGCTTGTGCTTGGCCTCGGCGAATTCCACCTGTTCAAGGGTCATTTCAGCCTCATCGGACAGCACCTCGGCCGAAGCGGGATTCGGCAGCGACTTGTCCTGATCAAATTGCAGGGGAATATCGACCTCCCTGACTTCGACACTTTCCTGATCATCGAACACCACCGGACTGTTATCGTCCAGGTCGTCGGACTCTGTGTCCTCATCCGACACTTCACTGGCACTGTCGTCCAGCACACTCTGGTCCAGAAGTTCGTCGTTGATCTCGGGAAGCCCATGTGCCGGCTCTTGAGTATCTTCGCTGGTGTCTTTGGCCGTGTCTTCGACGGCTTCCTCAGCGGATGCGCCGTCGCCCCAGTCCAGCGAACCATTGGGACTGTCAATGTCCTTCAGTTCACTCAGGGTCGGCAACTCATCCAGGCTTTTCAAGTTGAAGTAATCCAGGAACTGGCGAGTGGTGGCGTAGAGCGATGGCCTGCCCGGCACGTCGCGGTGGCCCACAACCTTGACCCATTCCCGCTCCACCAGTGTTTTGATGATATGGGAGCTGACCGCAACACCGCGCACGTCTTCGATGTCGCCCCGGGTTAAGGGCTGGCGATAGGCGATCAGCGCCAGGGTTTCGAGCATGGCCCGTGAATATTTCTGGGGCTTCTCATCCCACAGGCGATTGACCCAGGTGGCGACGTCTTCGCGCACCTGAAAGCGCCAGCCGCTGGCCACTTCCACCAGCTGGAAACCGCGGCCTTCACAACTTCCGGCGATATCGCCGAGTATGTCCCGGATAACATCTTTTCCCGGTGCTTCATGCTCTTCGAAAAGACCGTGCAGTTTATCGACGGTCAGCGCTTCACCAGCCGCCAGAATGGCGCCTTCGATAATGCGGCACAGCTGTTCCCTGTCGTAGCTGTTGCCAGCATAGCTGTCATCGCTGCCGCACTCGTTATCGATGCCGCCGCTGTTTTCGTTATTGGCTTCAGCTTCGGTTTCAGTTTCGGTTTCGATTTTGTCGTCGTGAAGAGGATCGTGACTCATGAGCTTCGTGCTTTTACGTGAATGGGACCGAAGGCTTCGGCTTGTACAATTTCCACCAGGGATTCCTTGATTAGCTCCATCACCGCGAGAAAGGTGACCACAACACCCAGGCGACCCTCGGTAATGGTAAACAGGCTGACAAAAGGCACAAACTGCTGTCCGTTGAGCTTGTCCAGTACCTGGGCCATGCGCTCCCGGGTGGACAGCCGCTCCTTCTCCACATGGTGGCTGACAAACATATCGGCGCGCCGGAAGACTTCCGACAGGGCCAGCAGCAACTCGCGCATATCCACGTCGGGATCCGGGCGCGTGAGGTTGCGGTCGGGCCCCTGGGCTCGGCCCACGTAGGTATCCCGATGCAGTCGCGGCAGTTCATCAATGGATTCGGCGGCTTCCTTGAAACGCTCGTATTCCTGCAGGCGACGGATGAGCATGGCTCGAGGATCTTCCTCGTCTTCATCCTCTTCCGTCGAGCTGCGCGGCAGCAACATGCGCGACTTTATTTCCGCCAGCATGGCGGCCATCACCAGGTATTCAGCAGCCAGCTCGAACTGCATGGCGTCCATCATTTCCACATAGACGACATACTGCTTGGTGATTTCGGAGACGTCCACGTCCAGAATGTCCAGATTCTGGCGCCGGATCAGATAGAGCAAGAGATCAAGCGGACCCTCGAAGGACTCCAGAATCACTTCCAGGGCATCCGGTGGGATATAAAGATCCTTGGGAAGATCGGTAAATGCCTGACCGTTGACTATGGCAAAGGGCATTTCGGCCTGGGCCGGGTGGTGGCCGCTCTCCTTCTGGCTGCCCTCCTTTTCGCCACTCGCCTTTTGGCCATGGTCGAGATCAATAGACTCGACAGCCTCTGCTGGTACCTCGGTCGCCGTCACGGCGTTTTCTATTCCAGACACAAGAGCTGCCTCTGTTGGTTATATCAGTATGTTTAGCTGCGGCTCATTATAGCTACTCTCATGCGAGCGAACGACCTATTCCTCCGCAAAATCCTCACTCTTGCCGCAACCCTGGCGGGTCACTTCCGGCGAACTGCCTGTCAGATCCACAACGGTGGTCGGTTCCAGACCACAGAAACCGCCGTCAATGATCAGCTCAACCTGGTGCTCCAGCATTTGCCGGATGTCTTCGGGATCCGTCAGAGGCTCCGTGTCACCGGGCATGATCAGCGAACTGCTCATCAGTGGCTCGCCCAGCTCCTCCATCAGAGCCAGGGCAATGGGCGTGTTGGGTACGCGCATACCGATGGTTTTGCGCTTGGGGTGCATCAGGCGTCTCGGCACTTCGGCGGTGGCGGGCAGAATAAAGGTGTAGGGTCCCGGCGTGTGCTTCCTGATCAACCGGAAGTCCTTGTTGTCCACGCGAGCGTAGGTTGCCAACTCCGAGAGATCCCGGCACATGAGCGTGAAGTTGTGATGCTTGTCCAGCCGGCGGATCGCCCGGATGCGGTCCAGCGCCATCTTGTCGCCGATATGGCATCCGAGGGCGTAGGCCGAATCCGTGGGATAGACGATAAGACCGCCGCGACGCAGAACTTCCGCCGCTTGACTGATCAGCCGTGCCTGCGGGTTCTCCGGGTGTATCTGTAAAAATTGCGCCACTCAAAATCTCCTGTGGTAAGGGAACCTCTGATCAGGTCCCTACGGTCTCTGCGCAATCTGACGCGAGGCAATCTCAAGGCGGCAATCACAGCTCATGGCCGTAGCCCTTAGCAAGATTGCCAACGCCGAGAGTGCCCGCGCCAGGCAGCGCCCTTCGGGGCTTACAG
>CAZEWY010000052.1:0-18126 GCA_964515945.1 uncultured Cellvibrionaceae bacterium | reverse complement strand
CCGTCCGCACCCTCAGCTATGATTTACTTAAGCATCAGAATATCCGACTCCGGTAGCTGACAATGACTATAGAGCGCCCCCTGTTCTGGGTGGAAGGACGAGGTTGACACATCGTTATGCCCGAGTGCGAGAATGACCTTCGCGGGGCTCGACTCAAAATCGGTATGTAGAATGGCGCTTTGACGACAGGACCCGCCGGTTGCGTAGAATAAACCCGTTTCATCGATTCTCAGGATGTTGCTGCCTGCCGGGAAATCTTCCCTGGCAAGCCGCAGGTCTTCCGTATCTGGAAGTAGCACCCATAGCCCGTCCTGGCCGACATACTGAAAGTAGATTTTACTCTGGTAGTGAAATGCCGTGGCCACGGAACCAAAGGTGAGCTGCTTTTGCTCGCCGGTTTTCAGGTTTACCCGCCATAAATTATTGGCCTCCGCGAGATTCTTGATAAATAGCAACTCGTTTTTGGACGGCGTATAGGCCAGCGGCATGACATCAGCGTTGACATGGAGAAGCTGCGCGCTGGCATTGGTCGGGAAGTCGTAAACATAAACCCTTCCTCCCGTCGAATAAATCAACTGTTTGCCATGGTCACTCCACGCCAGGCTGCTCAGACGCTCGTCAGATGAACCTGGCACTATCTGAAATTCCGCCGTCTCATGCTCATCATTTTCTCCGCTGCCGGCGATCCATATCTGGTGCTGATGGTTGCGTATCGAAACATAGGCAATTTGTTTGCCCGATGGAGAGAAGGTCGCCAGATAGTTGAGATAATCGTTTTGCGTGACATTGATATCCTTATGGGATGACGTGTGTTGCCATAGATCTGACCTGGGCTTTTCGCCGGTAAAGTATATGAACTTGCCATTGGCGGAGTATCTTGGTCGAGACAGCGCGGTTCCGCTTATATAAGGCATGGCGATATCAACCATGGTTCCATCCAGGTAGACAATGGATAGCCACCCCCCGGTTCGCGAATACACCAGCGCTCCGCGCCCTTTCGGCAGCCAGCTTGCATCAAGGGCGCTGTCTTCCAGCTTTACGCTGCGCAGCAGGGTCTGGTCTGATGCCACGAAGTCGAGTTTGGTACCACCGTTGTGCTGGCTTGCGAATAACGTTCTGCCGTTATTGACCTTGGAACTTACGGGGTTGGGGACATAGTCCAGAGCGGGGACTATGTTCAATCTTTGCGACTGAAGTTCATAGCGGTAACGTCGGTTACTGGAGGCGACTCCTTGTTTGGCAATAAGCTCTATGGTGCTCTCATCCCACCAGGTCACACTACTGATCCGCCCCTGCCAATTGCCCAAGCGGTGTTTTTCCAGAACGCGGTTGCTATCCAGATCCAGAGTAAATACATGAATGTCATAAAGTGCCACTGGCTTGGCGTAGATTGCGGTACGTGACAGCCCTTTGTTTTCCTGCGGGATCTCCACAGCAACCAGACTGTCGCCATTGGCGGACCATGCAAGATCTACCCATGCGCCTTGGCTGCTAGCCACTTGCCAGTCCTCGCCGTTTTTATCGCGGATAACCAGTGCACTGATGCCGCCAGCCGATGACTCTGGACCGCTTGTTTCGCGGATAAAGACAACATGGTTGCCGTCTGGATGAGGCTCGGCCATCCGCTCGTGACCCTGCTCGCTGGTGTAACCGACAATAAAACTAAACTGCGTTCGCGGATTCTGCCCGTAGAGAAGGTGACGATTATTCAACAGATAACTGGCAGTCAATCCGCTTGCCACAAGAATCAGCGCTGCCATGACATACTTGTGGTACGCGACGCGGCCGAACAGGCTGCGAAGAGTTCGCGCATCGGAGGTTGCGTCCGTTTCTCCTGTGTCCATAAAAACCGGTTGCACCTGGAGCTGATAGCCTTTCTTGGAATAGTGCGCAATCAGGTCCGTTCTGCCCAGGGCTTCAGCCAGGGACTTCCTCAAAAGGTTCATGCTCTTCTGCACAGAACCGTCGGTCACGACGCGCCCACGCCACAGGTTCCGGATCAGTTCATCTTTCGAGATGACCCGGTTGTGGTGACGGGCAAGATAGTGCAGAACCTCCATCACCTTTGGCTGAAGGCTAATAACTCTGGCGTTGTATTCAATTTCGTTACGCGATGGGGTGACCAAGGCGTCGTCCAGTCTAAATGATTGCAGCTTATTATTATCCATAGGTTTTCCAACTTTACTTGTACAACGAATCAGGCAGTCTATAACCAGCTTTACCAGGTTCGTTGCTCATGCGCTGAATATGGCTTTGTCGGGAGCACATACCGACTGTCGACATCCTTGAAACGAGCATATTTTGCAGTATTAACCGGGTCTCAGGCAAATGCAGTCGATCTCAGTTTAATTTCTAACTTATTGATTTAAAGATAGTATTTTTTGGTAAGCGGAAGGTAAGTCTAGTTTCCCGTAGCGGTCAGTCTTTTTATTTGAAGCTGACTTATATTGAGCCTGCATCACATCGGCGCAGGCCAGGTGTATGATTCCCTTCAGCCCAGGAACAGGTAATTGACTATGAATATTCGATCTTTCTTTATCGCAATACCTTTATCTATCGCAACATTGGCTACAGGTTTGTCTGCTACAAGCTTCGCCGCCTCGGGCGAAACCAGGCCGGACCTCTATTTAAACAAGCACTTTGGCTTCAATGTGGAAGGCTACAAATATGAGCAGTCGGAGTTGCCATGCAATATTGACAAGGTCCTTTCCGAAAAGATAATCAATGATGCCAAGCAGGAAGACATCCTGATCGAGGCAACCGGCGAAGCCAGCGAGATTCGCGGGGGCGACATGCCAGTACTGGCCATTGATATTGAAGCCCTGGTGCTGGGCAGCGAAGAATATACCTATGGCACCAAATCCCGCAGCAATTTGCCCAGCGCCCGGGTTACCGTGGCCCTGGTTAAGCACAAACCCAAGCAAAGTTTTACCAGCGCCGAACACAGTTGTGCAATTGCAACACTCAACGAGCTCACACCCTCTTCGGACATTCTGGATCTGGGCAGCACGGGACACACTGTTTGCTCCGCCATGGAAGAGTGTCTGGATGATTTGAGCCGGGACATTGTTCAGTGGATGGCACCGCAATTACCCTGAAACCGATCTAATGATAACCCCGCCCGAGTGGCGGGGATCTTTCTGGGGCAGGACGGGTCGTTGATGTTCGGCTGATTTTCAGCAGGGTTTTGTTAACTCATCGACATTTCATAATCCCCATTAACCGGATGCCCGCGCTATCCGTTTAATGGGTATCGTTCATGGGTATACTGCATAGGCACATGTGCAGAATATATTTTCTGTGCGGATTGTGTTTTGAAGCAAGTGCTTCGCCGCGCTGACTGGCGCTTTTCAATAAAAATAATTTTCAGCAATAACAAGAGGATAAAGGATGAAATTCTCAAAGCTCTGTGCTCTTTTAGCCGTAGTTGTTCTGGGGTTCAGTGAGGCCGCAAACGCCGAGCTGGTAAGTGTCCAGGTATCGGCAACGGTTGACGACGTTTATGACCCAGGGAATGCCATGGGCGGCGCCGTCCAAATCGGAACCAAAGTTACCGGTACCTATACCTTCGATACAGCGACTCCTGATGCCGATGAGTACCCTGATTTCGGCCATTATCGGCACCCCCTGGGTGTCGGTGGATTTGACCTAAGCGTCGGCGGCCTTCCGGTCAAAACCGATAACCAGACTCCTGCAGGCCTGTTCGCCGTGGACGTGATCAATTCCTCAACGGATGAAGGCTATCATGTCGTCAGTTTTGATAACCTCCTGCCCTGGGCAAACGGTGCGAGGCTGGACAGCGCTTCGATTGACCTGCACCGCTGGAGCGACGGCGTTATGGAGTCTGAGGCCCTGCCACCGAGTCCACCAAACCCCCTGCTTTTTGAAGACCACTCTTTATACGTTGGAGGCGGAACCAGCAGTAACTATTTCAGCTTTCACGCAAAGGTGGATAGCCTCACCGTCGTCGGTGACACAGACGGGGAAACGACCCCTGGCACCTATTCCATAGTCGCAAGAGTCGTGGATGTTTACGATCCCGCATCCATACTGCAAGGGCAAGCGCAAATAAATGACGAGATCAGTGGCTTCTATCGGCTGGAACCTTCGTTGATGGATCAGGACCCGAACCCTGAATGGGCCAATTACGAACACCCTCTGGCACCAGGATATGGCTTTGACCTGACGCTTAACGGGCTGACCTTTGCGACAGACAGTGCATCATCGCGGGTATCTGTCGTAGTCGCCAATGGTACCTATGACCACTATGCGGTTTGGGCAGACGGTGCCTCCTCAGTAGAGCAAATTGCTCTTTATCTTGACGATAGTTCGGGCACAGCTCTGTCGTCCACCAGTCTGATTCAGACGCCGGATCCGTCCAAATTTGATGGCCCCAGAGATTTATTTATCAGTGGTGACAACTCACAAGGTGACTTCTTTGAAATTCGCGCCGAGGTGGTAACAATCACGGCCGCTGGCGCTGACACGGATGAGCCAGAACTCATTTTGCTTCCCGCAGATGGCAAGATACTTCCGGGCCAGCAGTTTGATTTGGGGGTTGCCCTGGCGTCCGGCGAGCACCCCCTTTTCATCGAAGGATCGGTCAACGGCCAAAACATGAACCCCTGGTTCGACGGTTGCTTCCTGAATAGCAGCACCATTGGTGACAGCCATTACTTTATCTGCCCGCAGGTCAACTATGTTCTCGACCCAGCATCGAATCTTTCCACAGTGAACGTTCGAGTAACCCTCGAAGGTGGCGAGACCCGAAGCGCCGAGGTGCAGTGGGAAATGATTCGCCGCTGACAAGGCTGGTTCGCAAAAACTTTCTTTTGAATCCATGCCCGGTTTATTGGCCGGGCATGGTCCACATCAAATATGGGCTCAGATCCGGGCTTGCTTACATCCCCATGATTTTGACTTGCCAGAGACTAACAGGTGGCATTGGCTATTCTGGGTCCGATGGTGTTATAGTCATATCAAATATAACATGGGCGAATATAGAATGCCCTGCCTCCTGAACGAAGGATAGCGACCATGACCCCCATACTTAAGTCCCTGCTTACAGGCTTATTCATCGCCTGGATTCCCATGGCCGCATTGGCCGAGGTTCGCCTGCCACAGCTCATAAACTCCGGCATGGTGTTGCAGCGCAATACAGATATTCCCATCTGGGGTTGGGCGGATCCGGGGGAGGATCTGGCCGTTCGATTCAATGGCGCAACCTATCCCGCAACGGCTGATCGCACAGGCGAATGGCAGGTTAAATTGCCGAAACAATCCGCTGGCGGCCCCTACACCCTGGAGGTTCGGGGAGAGAATAACGTCGTCACTTTGAAGGATATACTCATCGGTGATGTGTGGGTGGCATCGGGTCAGTCCAACATGGACCTGACCATGGGTCGCGTTGAGCCGCTGTATCCCGATGAAGTCCGCACAGCCAGTAATTCCCGCATCCGCTATTTCGAGGTACCCGACCGATACAATTTCAAAGCCCCCCAGGTTGATCTGGAGGGCGGCAAATGGGAACCGGTAACGCCGGAGACGATTAGACGTTTTTCCGCGGCGGCCTATTTTTTCGCGAAGGAAATCCATCAAAGCCAAGGTGTACCGGTCGGCATCATCAATGCCAGCCTGGGCGGTTCACCGGTGGAGGCGTGGATCAGTGAAGCCCGCCTGAAAGCATTTCCCGAACCCTATGCGGAACTGCAACGTTTCAAGAGCGATGAGCTGATTGAGCGCATTACCGAGGAAGACCGGCAAAGAGCTGAAGCCTGGTACCAAATGCTCAACAAAAAGGATGCCGGCCTGGTCAAAGGCGAATACCTGTGGGCGGAGTCAGAGCTGGAAGCCGGGAAATGGCAGCAGATGGACATCCCCGGCTATTGGGAGGAGACCGCCGAAGGTCCGTTGAACGGCGTTGTGTGGTTCCGGAAGACGATCAGGCTTTCCGGGGATTCAGCCGGCAAAGAGGCGAAGTTGATACTGGGCCGCATTGTTGATGCCGACTCGGTGTTTGTGAATGGCACTCTGGTGGGCTCGACCGGTTATCAATATCCGCCGCGTCGCTACACGATTCCCGCGGGTGTCTTGCGCGCCGGAGACAATGCCATTGCCATTCGTGTCATCAGCCAGCAAGGGCGAGGCGGTTTTGTGCCGGACAAGGCCTACGAGCTGAGAATCGCCGACACTGTCATCGACCTCACAGGCACCTGGCACTATCGCGTCGGCGCCACCATGCCTCCCCTCGAACCACAGACCTTTGTGCGCTGGAAACCCACCGGCCTCTATAACGGCATGATCGCGCCGCTGCTCAATTACCGGATCACAGGTGTCATCTGGTACCAGGGCGAGTCCAATGTTGGTAATGCTGGCAACTATCATGAACGCTTCGCCGCGATGATCGGGGATTGGCGCGATCACTGGCACCAGCCGGCGTTTCCCTTCCTGTATGTCCAGCTCGCCAATTTTCTCGCGTCAAGCCCGACCCCTTCCGACAGCGCTTGGGCGCGGTTGCGGGAGGCCCAGCTCAAGACGCTCTCTGTGCCCAAAACCGGCATGGCTGTCGCTATCGATATCGGCGAGTGGAATGACATTCACCCGCTCAACAAGCAAGCGGTCGGCCAGCGCCTGGCTGCTGTCGCCAAGGAAGTCGCCTACGGCGAGGATGGCGTGCACTCCGGCCCCCACTATGAATCGGCGACGGTCAAGGGCAACAAGATGATCCTGACTTTCAGCAACACGGGCGGCGGTCTGGTCGCAAAAGGCGGCGGCAAACTTCAGGAAGTTGCCATAGCCGGGGCGGACAGGCAGTTTGTCTGGGCTCAGACGCAGATTCAGGACGACAGGATTGTCGTCTGGAGTGAGGATATAAAGGACCCGAAAGCGGTGCGCTATGCCTGGGCAGATAATCCCGACAATGCCAACCTCTACAATAAGGAAGGTTTTCCGGCATCGCCTTTTAGGACTGACGCTTGGTAAGCGGTAAGCGCAGTAAATGTAATTTGATACTAATCGGGCACGTGAAATGGACTTCAATCACTATAGTAAGTTGGTATCAACGGAGACTTGGTGATATTTTGTAGCCGTACAGAATATGTTTAATCCATCCATTCATGGAGGGGAATAGAATGGCTGTATGGCTTCCGGTTCTCAAGGCGTCACTTCCCTACATAGCCCAGATTGTCACCACGGCGGTACCTGCCTTTACCTCACGGTCAGACGCGAGCAAGGTGGACCCCGTGGTGTCCCAGCAGATAGAAGAATTGCAGTCGGCAGCGACAAAAAATGCCGAGTCGATTCATGTCCTGGCGGAAAGATTGCAGCAAACCATTGAAGGAATCGACAGCGCCGCCGCGAGCCTTCAAAAACAGGTGGCCCTGTTCAAGGTGTTATTGCTGATTGCCTCGTCAACGGCGGTATTTGCCTTGGCTGTGGCCCTATGGGCACTTCAATCCAGCCCTTGAATCTGCCCCACTCGTTACGGAGGTGACACATGACCACCAGTATTTATGTGAACTTGCCGGTGAAAGATCTCGACAAATCCATTGAGTTCTTTACCCGTCTGGGTTTCTCATTCAATCCGCAATTTACCGACGAGACAGGCACCTGCATGATAGTCGCGGACAACATATTCGTGATGCTGCTGACCGAAGCCAAGTTCAAGGTTTTTACGCCCAACGCTCTCTGCGATGCGAGAAAAAATACAGAAGTCCTGCTCTGCCTGACCGCCATCAGCCGGGACGCGGTGGACGAGATGATCAATGACGCCGTCGCCGCCGGCGGTTCAACCTATAAAGAGCCGCAGGATCACGGCTTTATGTATGGGCACGGGTTTCAGGATCTGGATGGCCACATCTGGGAGGTGGTCTTCATGGAACCGAACGCGGTCATCCAGGACTGAATGGGTATTTCCTTGATGGCCTGTATCAAGGACGGCTATTGCTCGTGGACATAATGTCGCGGGCGGAACCTCGGACAGCGGACTACCGCGCGGTCCCCCGTCGTAGAGCAGGTCATTGTAGAGAAGGTCTTATGAACGGCGCAGTTTACGTTGAAATAGATCCCAAGACAGGGATGCCAGTACGTAGAGAACCACAACCGGAACCAGTCCGTAGAGAATGACGTTCTGCAGGGTTTCCAGGTAGTCCAGCGACAGCGCCATGGCAATTAGGAACCAGACGTAGAAAACGTACAGAAGCAGGAACAAAGCTCCCTCAATGCGGTTGAGCACTGCATCCACAAAGAACAGAGGTACGCAGAGTACGGCAACGCCGAGCATTACCGGAATATCAATCTGCGCCAGTTGTTCGCCGGCGAGCAGCGGCGTAGGCGATACCAGCCCCGACACGCCGAGAACACAGAGGATATTGAATATATTGCTGCCGACCACATTGCCCACGGCAATGTCGCGCTCACCTCTCAAGGTCGCCACCACGGAGGTCATCACCTCGGGCAAAGATGTTCCGGCGGCCACAATGGTCAAGCCGATGACCGCTTCATTCACACCCATGGCGGAAGCAATTTCCACCGCGCTTTGCACCAGCCAGCGCGCACCCGTCACCAGCAGAATCAGGCCGCCGACCAACAACAGGAGGTTTTGCCAGGTGGGCGCCTTGGTCTTGAGCATCTCGTCCACTTCGGCATCGCCGACGTCGGTGCCCTGCTTCTTGCCTTGCACGAAAAGAAAAGCGGTGTAGCCAATCAGGCCCAGGGTCAGGATAGCCGCTTCCATCTTGTTGATACTGCCGTTCATGGTCATCAACACGGCAATAATGGAAACGCCAACCATGACGGGAACATCCTGCCGGATAAGTTGCCTGGAAATCACCAGGGGTGATATCACGGCTGCCACGCCCAGGATAAACAGGACATTGAAGATGTTGCTACCCACGGCATTGGCAATCGCCAGTTCGGCCTGACCCGAAAAGGCCGCCTTGATACTGACCGCCAATTCGGGCGCGCTGGTGCCAAAGGCCACCACCGTCAGACCAATCACCAGGGCGGGAATCCCGAAATTGGCAGCCAGACGCGCGGCTCCCCTGACCAGCAGGTCCGCTCCCACAACCAACAACACCAGACCAACAGCCAAGAGTAACCACGTCATATTTCCGCTCCCATAATTGATGTGCATGCTCCCGGCGGGAACAGGCCGAGAAGGGTATAGGATCCTCCCGGCAGAGACAACCGGCCAGCTCCCTGGTCAAAGTGAGGGAACTCTGGTCAAAATCAAAAGACAGGTCGAAATTATTGGCCGGGCGGAAGGCTGGATTGTTACACTGAACAAATAACATTACCTGCGTAAAAGGCTCTCCATGACACCGATTTTACCGGACAATATCGTAGCTCGATGGTTACTGGGGCTGGTTTTGGTAGCCGCTGTTTACTTCTTCTTCGGGTTCCTCGTGCCCATACTCGCGGCTTTGGTGATAGGCTTCGCCAGCTGGCCACTCTACCAGCGCCTGCTTCACCTCTGTTCAGGGAGGCAAATCCTCTCGGCCAGTATCGCCATCACCGTCATCACACTGGGACTGATCATTCCCATTGCTCTTGCTCTGACCTTTGCAGTCGGTGAACTCAAGGGGTGGGTGGATTGGTTGCTGATGGCCAACCGACAAGGTATAGCAACGCCAGACTGGATCAGGGAGCTGACCGAAGCCACGGATTGGCTGGAAATGCACTGGGACAAGTACCTGATCGAACCCGGCACCTTTGGCTACCTCATCGAACAGTTTAATGGCCAGCAACTGGGCAATATCTCGAGATGGATACTCACACTCAGTGGCGGTGCCCTCAATTTATTGCTCGCCATCCTGTTTATGCTTATTACCCTGTTTTTTATCTACAAGGATGGCTCGCACCTGGTGAGCCAGCTCGATATTGTCGGCGAGCGTATTCTGCCTGCGCGCTGGCAGCGGTTTTCACGGGTTGTGCCCGCAACAGTGAGTTCAACCGTTATGGGCATGGCGCTTATTGCCATTGGCGAAGGCGTGGTTTTGGGTCTCGCCTACTGGGTAGCCGGTGTTCCCACCCCTTTTGCGCTGGGCGTGCTAACAGGCTTTATGGCATTGATTCCCGGAGGTGCGCCCCTGGCGTTTAGCCTGGTCTCATTGTATCTGCTGGGAACAGGGCAAACCGGTGCCGCTATCGGGCTCTTCCTCTGGGGAACAATAGAACTGTTTATTGTCGACAAGACGCTGCGTCCCAGGCTTGTTGGCGGCCCCATCAAGCTGCCCTTTCTTCCCACCTTTTTTGGCCTGATTGGCGGTGTCAAAACCATGGGGCTGGTCGGGCTTTTCGTCGGCCCCGTGTTGATGGCACTGCTGGTGGCAATTTGGCGCGAATGGTTGCACGACGCCGAACAGAACGATCTACAGGAAGAGACGGTCGCCCTCGCGGCTGCAACTGACAATCAAGCAGAGTAAGGGATCCGCTTCCATGGCATCTTTCGGGCATAGATTTTTTTCGCCGTCTGCACCACCAGCGGCCAGCCAAGCCCCGCGGAAGCTTCCGTAATGGATGCCAGCTACATTAATACCCTCCTGTTCATTGGCGCCCTGCTGGTCAGCGTCAGCATCCTGATCAGCTCGGTATCGTCACAACTGGGCATTCCGATTCTGGTCATATTCCTGGCTGTCGGCATGCTTGCTGGCGTCGACGGCATCGGAGGGATTGCCTTCGGAAACTATCCTCTCGCCTACCTCGTGGGCAACGTTGCCCTGGCCATCATCCTGCTCGATGGCGGCATGCGCACGCGAGCAGCAACCTTCCGCGTGGCCCTGTGGCCGGCCTTTTCGCTGGCAACCATCGGCGTGCTTTTGACAGCAGGCCTGACAGGCATACTGGCCGCCTGGCTGTTCGACCTCAACTTGATTCAGGGCCTGCTGATCGGCGCCATTGTCGGCTCCACCGATGCCGCCGCCGTTTTCAGCCTGCTCGGCGGGCGCGGCCTCAACGAGCGCGTCAGTGCCACCCTCGAGATAGAATCCGGCACCAACGATCCCATGGCCGTGTTTCTCACCGTTGCGCTGATCGGCATGATCGCCTCCGGCGAAAGCAATTTTGGCTGGAGTTTTTTCAGCGTGCTTCTGCAACAGTTCGGCATTGGCGCCTTGCTGGGCCTGATCGGCGGCTGGCTGCTCTTGCAACTCATCAATCGCGTCAGCTTGGCCACTGGCCTCTATCCACTGATGGCAGTGAGCGGGGCGCTGGTCTTCTTTGCCATCGCCACCGCTCTCGGCGGCAGCGGTATTCTGACGGTTTACATCTGCGGCCTGTTCCTCGGCAACCGGCCGATTCGCAACCGTTATGGCATTTTGCACATGTTCGACAGCCTGGCTTGGCTCGCGCAAATTGGCATGTTCCTGGTGCTCGGGTTGCTGGTCATCCCCAGCCAGTTACTGGCCATCACGGCGCCGGCGCTGTTGCTGGTTTTCTGGATGATTCTGTTCGCGCGACCACTGGCGGTATTGGTCAGTCTGCTGCCCTTCCCCGCGTTCAAGGCGCGCGAGCGCGCGTTTATTTCCTGGGTTGGCCTGCGCGGTGCCGTGCCGATTATTCTCGCCATCTTTCCAATGATGGCCGGCCTGCCCAAGGCGCAACTCTTCTTTAATGTCGCCTTTTTCGTGGTGCTGGTATCCCTGCTTCTGCAGGGTACGACCCTCAATTTCGCTGCCAGGAGGGCCCGAGTGGTAGTGCCACCGGCTCCCGCACCCATCAGCAAGACCGGACTGGAGATTCACCCGACCAGCGACTGGGAGCTCTATATTTACCGGCTGCATTCCGACCGCTGGTATATAGGGGCGCCGCTACGCACTCTGCGGATGCCTGAGGGCACACGCATCGCCGCGCTATTTCGCGGCGAAACCCTGCTGCACCCCTCCGGCAGTACCGCCTTGCACATGAATGACATTATCTGTGTGATTGGTCGCGACAAGGACCTGAATGCACTGAGTAAGATGTTCAGTGAAGAACCGGATAGCCAGTTACCCGCGCGCTTCTTCGGCGACTTCATGGTGGAGGGCAGTGTCTCTCTGAGCACCATTGCCGAACTCTACGGTCTGGAACTGGGCGGGGAGGATCCCCATGAATCGGTTGCCGCATTTGCCAGCCGCCATCTGAACGGCAAGCCAGTGGTCGGTGATCAGATAGATTGGAATGAGCTGACCTGGATTGTCGCGGAAATGGATCGAGAGACCATCACGCGGCTGGGCTTAAAGCTGCCAGATGAGAAAGCGGACCTGAAGCTCAATGTGCGTCGTTCGGATCGCCTGTCGTAACATTAACTTTGAATATTAACCCGCAGAAATATTAACCCGAAAAAGGTTACGGGAGATGCCGTGCAGGTTTCATTCGTACACTCCATTCACCAGATTGACCCCGCGCAATGGGACGATTTGTGGAATAGCGACTACCCCTTTACCCGCCACGCCTTTTTCGCGGCCCTGGAAGATTCCGGCAGCACCCGCGGCGAGACAGGATGGCAGCCGTGGCACGCCCTGGTCAAACAGGACGGCAAGCTGATCGGCATAATGCCATTGTTTATGAAAACCCACTCCTACGGCGAGTATGTGTTCGACTGGGCCTGGGCGGATGCCTATGCGCGTCATCACCTGAATTATTACCCCAAGCTGGTCAATGCCATCCCTTTTACCCCCAGCACCGGCCCGCGCATTGCGCTGGCAGGCCATCTGTCCCGCAGCAGCCGCGCCGCCGTCATGCAAAAATTGCAAGGGCGCATAGTGGAGGTCCTCGCCGAACAGCAGGGCTCGAGTTGGCACTGCCTGTTTCCCAATGCCGCCAGTCAGGAACTGCTGGTGGGGCTGCCGCTGATCCGCCGCTATGGGTCGCAGTTTCACTGGTTTAATCAGGGCTTTGCGGATTTTGGCGATTTTCTGGGAAGCTTCAGCTCGCGCAAGCGCAAGAACCTGAGCAAGGAGAGGCGCAAGGTGGCGGATGCCGGCCTGACTCTGCGCCTGCGCGAGGGTGGCGACATCAGTAGTGAAGAGTGGGATCAGTTCTATCGGCTCTATCACCACACTTATTTGAAACGCAGTGGCGGCTATGGCTATCTCGGCCACAGCTTCTTTAAACTGCTTGCAGAGGCCATGCCCGACCAGGTTCTATTGGTTACGGCAGAGATCGGGGGCGCCGGTGCCATGGTGGCCGGAGCCTTTTACCTGCGCGACAGCCAGACGCTTTATGGACGTTATTGGGGCGCACTGGAGGAATACGACGCCCTGCATTTCGAAGCCTGCTTCTATCAGGGTATCGAATATGCCATTCGGGAAAAGCTGCAGCGTTTCGACCCCGGCGCCCAGGGCGAACATAAAATTCAGCGCGGCTTCACCCCCGTCAAAACCTGTTCCTATCATTGGCTGGCGGAACCCCGGTTCGCGGAGGCCGTGTCCCACTATTGCCAGCAGGAAGCGCGGCAAATGGATGCTTATATCGCCGACGCCCGCACTTATTTGCCATTTCGCCGGGAAATCCAGCTACCGCCGGTGGATTTTCTGTTGAGTTCAAACTGTCAATAAAGGATTGTATTAGGGCCTGTCAAACCTATAGCCTCAGACTAAGAGAGGGATAAATAAACTCACATGGGAACGATTCATGCTGTTTGTTATCGTTTAGTCTAGTCAGCGCCACCTGATACTGGGCGGCAGCTCATTCAAGCGAAAAGGAGTAGATAATGGACATCAACATTGGTATCAACGAAGCGGACAGAAAAAATATCGCCCATGGGCTCTCAAAATTGCTCGCGGATTCCTACACTCTCTACCTGATTACCCACAATTACCATTGGAACGTCACCGGCCCCATGTTCAAAACCCTGCATGTGATGTTCGAGGAACAGTACACCGAGCTGGCCTCTGCCGTGGACGATATTGCCGAACGCATTCGCCAGCTGGGCGAATTTGCACCCGGTTCATACCAAGCCTTTGCCGAACTGACCTCGATCAAGGAGGAGACAGGGCATCCGAATGCGGAGAAGATGATCAAAAATCTGGTCCTGGGTCAGGAAGCCGTCATCAAAACCGCGCGTTCCCTGGTGAAAACGGTCGAGGATGCGCTGGATGAACCTACACTGGATTTGCTCACCCAACGCATGCAGGTTCATGAAAAAACTGCCTGGATGTTGCGCAGTATTATTGCGGACTAAGAGTCTGCGCGGCAGGAAATTGTCCTACTGCGTAGACTCCTGAGTGACGGACCCGCGTCGTCATGACGTCCAAGTGGTTCTTTATTTTCCACGAACACAGCAAACAATTATGGTTTCGCGCCAGCCTTTATTGCGTGTTTGCGGTGATTACGGCCTTTTTCGGGGCCGCGGTCGCCGATCTGGTGCCGGCACCCTTGCGAGACTATATTGCGCGGGACGCAGTTCACGAGATACTGCAGATTCTGGCGTCCAGCATGTTGGTTGTCGCCACTTTTGCCTTGACGGCCATGGTGCATGCCTACAGTGCTGCGGCGACCACCGCCACACCGCGGGCGACGCAACTGCTCACCGAGGATACCAGTGCCCAGAATGCGCTGGCTGCTTTTATTGGCGCCTTTTTGTTCAGCATCGTCGGCTTGTTTGCACTCAGCGCCGGCGTCTATGGTGAAGAGGGTAGCACCGAGGGCGGCGGCGGAATTGTCGCCCTTTTTGCCTCGACCATTGCCGTTGTGCTTTTGGTGGTCATGATGCTGCTGCGCTGGATTGAGCAGCTTGCGCGGCTCGGTCGGGTGGAGGAATCGATCGATCTGGTCGAAGCGGCCACCGCCAAGGCCCTGGTAAAACGCGCCGCCATGCCCTGCCTGGGTGGGCGGCGTCTGACGGAAATGCCGCAATCCGGTTTTCCCGTCGTCAGCGAGGCGGTGGGTTACGTGCAATATATCGATGTGGAAAAACTCCAACTTCTGGCCGAACGCCACCAGTTCGAAATCTACATCAACGTGTTGCCGGGCAGCTTCTGTGATCAGGTCCGTCAGGTGGCTTTCACCAACAAACCCGTGGATCAGGATCTCAATGCCGCCATTGGCGCGGCACTGGTTATTGGTGGGGGCCGCACCTTTCAACAGGACCCCCGCTTCGGTTTTATTGTGCTGGCGGAGATCGCTGTGCGCGCACTGTCGCCCGCCGTCAATGACCCCGGCACCGCAATTGATGTCATAGGCACGAGTGTGCGCCTGTTCAGTCATTGGGCGCGGGAACGCCGTGAACATACAGAACCGTCAGTGCACTACGACCGCATTTGGGCGGCGGAACTGCGGGAAGAGGATTTCTTCGAAGATGTCTTTTCGCCCATAGCTCGGGAGGGAGCCGGTACCAACGAGGTCTGCATTCGCCTGCAAAAGGCTCTGCGCGCTATCGGCACTCTGGGCTACAGGCCTTATATTGAGCCGGCGCGGGTCTGGTCCGAAGAAGTGCTGGTGCGTTGCAAATCCCATCTGACCGAGGCGGAATTCGGCCGAGTTTCGGCCATCTCCCGAAAAGACGGCGAAACCACCGTCAACGGAACCTGAGCATCAGCGGGAAAATTCCTTGAGCAGAGTGTCAGCCACGGCGCGAGTGGCGGGACCTGCGTGCTCTTTGTCCGCGACGACCAGGTGGAGCGTGACGATGCGCTCGGCCCCTTGGGCCAGCGGCAAGTGGCGCACTTGGTCTGCCGCCAGTTCCTGCTCCATCCGCTCCAGTGGCAGAAAGGCGAAGCCGAGACCGGCTTTGACCGCTTCCAGACTGGAGGCGGGATGTGAAACCGTCCAGCGCTGCTCGGCCCCCAGCCAACCCGCGTCTATCTGGCGCTTGATGCCGGTATCGCGCAGGACTATCTGCCGGTGCTGGCTCAGCTCATCCTCGGTGATGTCACGACCCAGAGCAAAGAGCGGGTGTTCCGGGTGAGCGACCGGCCACATGCGAATCTGCTTCAAGGGTGTGCCGGAAAAGCCCGGCGGCAACTGGCCGATCAAGGCGATGTCCGCCGTGCGGTTGAGCAGCATTTCGGCGGTGCCGGACAGGGTGGTCTCCAGCAGCCGCAGGCGCGTGCCGGGGGAGCGCAGGGAGAATTTCTGCAAACCGCAGAACAGGGACTTCATAGGCGTCAGGGCATCCACCGCCAGGGTGACTTCCGGCTCCCAACCACTGGCAAAATACTTGGCGGACTGTTCCACCAGGCGGGCCTGCTCCAGCAAGGTGGTGGCCTGTCGATAGAGGGCGCGGCCGGCCTCCGTCAGCTCGGCCTTGCGACCGCGCAGTTCCAGAACCGGCACTGGCAGGAGATCATCGAGGCGCCCGAGAATATAGCTGATGCTCGACTGGCTTTTGTTGAGCGCTTCGGCGGCCGCGGCGTAGGAACCCTCGTCCACCACGGTTTTGAAGACCAGCCACTGCTCAAGGCTGATTTTGGGTTCACTGCTCATGGGTGCCTCCGCGGTGATTGGTGATTGGTGATTGGTGATTGGTGATTGGATAATATATCGAAATTTTCGATCTTTATCTCTCAGTAATTGCGACCATTAGTCAACTTAATTGGTTTATCGTGTTTCTCAAGTAGTCACATTTACCAGTTTTGAGGACATTCTTATGGTCACTACAGTATTGCGTCTTGATTCCAGCCTCTTCGGCCGCCAGGGTGCGTCCAGCCAACTCAACAATCAGTTGATCGAGCACCTGAAAAGCCAGCACGAAAATCTGCATGTGATCGAGCGGGATCTCGCCGCCGAACACCTGCCCCATTTCACCGCCGATTTTGTGCAGGCACTCGGCAAGGCGCCGGATGAGCGAACTGCCGAAGAGGCGGCTCGGGTTGCCCTGGCAGATCAACTTATCCGGGAGCTCCGCGAAGCGGATTTCGTGGTGGTCGGCGCCCCCATGTACAATTTCTCGATTCCTTCCACACTCAAGACCTGGATGGATTATGTGGCTCGCGCCGGCGACACTTTCAAATACACCTCAACCGGGCCGGTAGGGCTGTTGAGCGATACCCGGGTGTACATCAACGCCAGCCGTGGCGGTCAGCACAAGGATCAGGTCACGGACAATGTGGTGCCCCTGCTAACGAGCTTTTTCCACCTGCTCGGCTTGACTGATGTTACCGTGATCTACGCCGAAGGCCTGAACATGGGCGAGGAGAATCGCAGCAAGGCATTCGCCGACGCCCGGCAAATCATTAATAGCGTGGCCGCCTGACGGCCACGACAGGAGGCAACCATGACAGCACGCCCTACTGAAACCCAACGCAAACTGGTCGAGCTGATCAAGGCGCGACCCTCCTCCGACGGCGATGGTGTCAAACTGTTGCGCGTTTTCGGCGGTCAGCAACCTCAACGCTTCGACCCCTTCCTGTTGATGGACGAGTTCGGGTCGGAGCAAGCCTCGGACTATATTGGCGGATTTCCGCCGCACCCCCACCGTGGCTTCGAAACCATTACCTATATGCTGCAGGGAAAAATGGAACACCGGGACCATATGGAAAACGTGGGCCTGCTGCAGGATGGCGACGTCCAGTGGATGACCGCCGGGCGCGGCGTTATTCACTCGGAAATGCCCCAGCAGACGGAAGGCAAGATGCGTGGTTTTCAGGTGTGGTTGAACCTGCCTGCCGCCAGCAAGATGATGCCGGCCGAATACCGGGACATAGGGGCGGACACCATTCCCGTTCACCAACGGGATTACGGAACGGTAAAAACCATTGCCGGCACGGCGGTAATCAACGGGGAATCATTGGCGGGATTGCTTGAGCGACCGGATACCGAACCCCTGTACTGGGATGTTCATCTTCAACCGGGGCAGACGGTCACCCTGGACGTCGCCGATGGACTGACGTCCCTGGCCTATGTCTACGACGGCACCGCAACGGTAAGAGCAGACGGCGGCGAAACCCAAGTAACTGCGCAACACCTCGCCCGATTTACCGACAGGGGCGCCTGGCATTTCCACAACCAGAGCGAGAACACAACGCGCTTTGTGATCCTAGCCGGTAAGCCCCTGGGTGAACCCATAGCGCAATATGGGCCTTTCGTCATGAACACCCCCGCCGAAATTGATCAGGCGATTCGGGATTACCGGGAAGGGGTTTTGACGGGATAAAGGGAAAAGGGAAAAGGGAAAAGGGAAAAGGGAAAAGGGAAAAGGGAAAAGGG